>DATFOT010000365.1:0-2429 GCA_035265265.1 Aestuariivirgaceae bacterium
ATCCGGATGTTGCGGCCGGCATTGCGGCAATACATGATGAATTCGGCTGGTGCCGAGGTCAGCGCCTCACCGATGATTTCCCGCCCGATACGGACACGCTCGCCATCGACGCTCGCACCGGCGGAGCGGTAAAGATCGCGGGCCTCAGGGTCGAGAACATCCATGCCGATCTCTTCGAGAAGAAGCAGGGACCTGCCATGAATTGTCTCGACCTCATCATCGCTGATCAGCCGCATCGGCGGAAATGACAGCTGCGCCTGTCGATATGTCCGCTGTGAAACAGGGCGCTTTTCCGGAGCTTCACGCCGGCGGCGGCCCTCGCGGCGTTGTTGGGGTGCTTGATCTGACATCACTCTCCAGGGGGGCAAAGTTCACAAGAGAAACGCGGCAAGCAAGGAACTCACTAGAAATCGGTCGGTGCACCGCCTTCGCGCTTTCGGCGCTCGACGAAATCATCCAGCTCCTCGCGAACGGCAGGGTCCATCGCAGGTTCGGAATAATCGGCAAGAGCCTGTTTGTAGACGGCATTGGCCTTGTGCAGAGCATCGGGGCTTCCGGCAGCGAACCATTGCTGGTTGTTTCGCCAGTCGGAAATGATCGGCGCGTAGAAGGCATGTTCGTAGCGCGCAAGAGTTTGCGCGGCACCGAAAAAATGGCCGCCGGGGCCGACCTCGCGTATCGCATCGAGACCCAGCGCGTCCTCGCTCATGTCCAAGGGCAACATGAATTCCATGACCATCTGGATGAGATCGACATCGAGAACGAATTTTTCGAAGGACGCCACCAGGCCGCCCTCAAGCCAGCCGGCACCATGCATGATGAGATTGCCGCCTCCCATGGTGACACCCCAGAGCGAGAACACCGATTCATAAGCTGCCTGCGCATCGACGGTGTTGGCGGCGCAGGTGTTGGAGGTGCGGTAGGGAATGCTGTAGTGCCGCGCCAGCTGGCCGCCGATGATGCAGGCTTTCATGTATTCGGGCGTGCCGAAAGCCGGGGCCCCCGACTTCATGTCGACGTTGGAGGTGAAGCCGCCATAGATGGCCGGCGCGCCGGTGCGGACGATCTGGGTGAAGGCGAGGCCGGCGAGGGCCTCGGCATTCTGCTCGACGATGGCGCCCGCCACCGTCACAGGCGCCATGGCGCCGGCGAGGGTGAAAGGCGTGATGCATACGGCCTGGTTGCGGGAGGCCATTTCAATGATCCCGCGCAGCATCGGCGTGTCGAGCTTCAGAGGCGAATTGGTGTTGACGATGGTAAAGAGCGAGGGTTCGCGTTCGAGCCTCTCATGGGATATGCCGCGGGCGATGCGGGCAATTTCGATTGCATCGTCGATGCGCTCCTTGCCGAGCGAATAGCCATGGAAGGGCTTGTCGGTGAGGACCGCCATGTCGCGAAGCGCATCGAGGTGGCGAATGGCGGGATGGAGATCGACCGGTTCGACGGGATAGCCGGAGGTGAAGCCGATGGCGTTGAAATACTGTATGAGCTTGAGGAAATTGCGGAAGTCGGCCTGATTGCCGGTGCGCCGGCCGCCTTCCATGTCGGAGCTGTTCGGCGGACTGGCGACGGAACCAAACGCCATGCGGTTGCCGCCAAGCTCGATGTGATTTTCCGGATTGCGCGCATGAAGCGTGAATCGCGGCGGAATGGATTTGATCTTCTCCTCGATCAGCTGGCGGGGAAATCTCACGCGCTCGCCCTGGACTTCGGCGCCCGCTTCCTTCAACAGCAGCCGCGCTTCCTCGAGCATGAAATCCATGCCGATTTCTTCGAGAACGCGAAGTGATGTGCGGTGGATGGATTCCACTTCGTCGGCTGAAATCAATTCGACCGGCAGGAAGGGCCGTTCAACCCGGCGGCGCGGCAGCTGGGAGATGCTGCGGGAACGAGACGATCCCCCCTCGCGCCGGCGGCCCGCTTCGCGCCCGCGGCGGCTCGTTGCAGCAACGGGTTCGGTCATGTTCCGGTCCGTTCCTTGGTTTCGAGCCGATAAGGATCGAGGTCGCGGTCGGCCGCCACCTGCTCGACGAGCCAGCTCTCGAAGCGTCTGATCTTCGGTTTCAGGCGGTGAGACGCCTCGCAGCAGAAGACCCAGCTGTGGCGGTGAGGCACCATCAGGCTGAAGGGCTGAACGAGGCGGCCGGAGCTGATTTCATCCATGGCGAAAGGACCGATGGTCATCGCTATGCCGCGGCCCTCGATGGCGGCCTCCTGCGCAAGAATATAGCTGTCGAATGCGAGGCGGTCGGAGAGCTCGATGGCCTTCACTCCCGCCGCTGCGAGCCAGATCCGCCAGTCTTCCTCGGCTGTGTAGACATAGAGCAGCTTGTGACGGCGCAAGTCTTCCGGCGAGCGAATGCCGTTGGCGCCACGCAAGAACTCAGGCGAGCAGACCGGCGTCAGCAGCGAGCGGTACAAGGTGTTGT
>DATFOT010000366.1:0-17631 GCA_035265265.1 Aestuariivirgaceae bacterium
CCTGACCTCGGCATTGCGAACGCCGCGCTCTCCCAACTGAGCTACTGCCCCCTCGGGACGAAGAGGGGTATGTAGGAGGTGGCCCCGGCTGCTGTCAAGGCAGGCTAGCGCAGTGTTAGTTCCTTGCGCTCCCTGCGCGCGGCGGGTAGATGTTGCGCACTCGCAATCAGGCCCCGTCCTTCCCCATGAATCCCTTCGTCGTTCTCATTCTGATCATCCTCGATATTTATTGGTGGGTGGTCATCGCCATGGTGATCATGTCGTGGCTCTTGGCTTTCAATGTTGTGAACATCCACAATCCCTTCGTGCGGCAAGTCAATTTTGTGCTCCACCGCCTCACCGAGCCGCTGCTAAGGCCGATCCGGCGTTTCATGCCCGATCTCGGCGGCATCGACCTGTCTCCGGTCATATTGTTCATCGGCATCATCTTCGTAAGATATCTGGTCGTGTACTACCTCGGCGGTGTCCGCGTTTGACGGACTTCCTCGCATCGTCCTGCTGATCGCGCGGCAACGCAATGCAGCTTCAGGCGCATCGCCAGGCTCGCCGCTCAGCGCAAGGAGAAACAATGACAGCGAAGATCATAGACGGAAAAGCCTATGCTCAAGGGCTGCGGCAGAAAATCGCGTCGGCTGCGAAGACTCTAAAAAACGAGCATGACTTGACCCCGGGACTTGCAGTCGTGCTGGTCGGCGAGGATCCGGCGAGCCAAGTCTATGTACGAAACAAGCACAAGCAGACCATCGAAGCGGGCATGAATTCCTGGGAGCATCGGCTCGCGGCAGAAACCTCCGAGAATGAACTTCTAAGGCTTTTGACCAAGCTCAACAGCGACGCGAGCGTGAACGGCATTCTGGTGCAATTGCCCCTGCCCAAGCACATGAATGCAGCAAAGGTGATCGGTGCCCTAGACCCCGCCAAGGACGTCGATGGATTTCACGTCATCAACGCGGGACGTCTTGCGACCGGACAGGACAGCCTCGTGCCATGCACGCCGCTCGGCTGCGTGATGCTGGCAAGGCAAACGCTGGGCCAGCTCGCGGGCCGCGAAGCCGTGGTGATCGGGCGTTCCAATATCGTCGGCAAGCCGGTGGCGCAATTGCTGCTGGCGGAAAATTGTACGGTCACGATCGCGCATTCCCGAACGAATGACCTGCCCGGTGTTTGCAGCAGGGCGGATCTCGTCATTGCGGCCGTTGGACGGCCGGAAATGGTCAAGGGCAGCTGGATCAAGCCTGGTGCCTGCGTCATCGATGTCGGCATCAACCGCATTGAGCGCGGCGGCAAGGCCGTGCTGGTGGGCGACTGCGATTTCGAAGATTGCGCCAGGGTCGCAGGCGCGATCACGCCGGTTCCAGGCGGGGTCGGACCGATGACCATCGCCTGTCTCCTGCAGAACACGCTGCGGGCGGCCTGCCGGCAAAGGGGAATCACGGAGCCGTCGCTCTCTTGAGCGATCAGCCCGCTCCGGCGGAACGCTGACGCTCGGACCGTTTTCGCTCGTGCGGGTCGAGGATTTTCTTGCGCAGCCGTATGGAACGGGGCGTGATCTCCACGAGCTCATCATCGGCGATGTAGGCGAGCGCCCGTTCCAGGGTCATGCGTACAGGCGGGGTGAGAAGAACTGCATCATCCTTGCCGGCGGCACGGACATTGGTGAGCTTCTTGCCCTTCATCACGTTGATCTCGAGATCGTTGCCGCGGGTGTGCTCGCCGACGATCATGCCTTTATAGACACGCGTACCGGGGTGGATGAACATCGGCCCGCGGTCCTGCAGATTGAACAGCGCGTAGGCCACCGCCTCGCCTTCGGCATTGGATAGAAGAACGCCAGTATGCCGTGCCGGTATATCGCCGAGATAAGGAAGATAAGCGTGGAACAGCCGGTTCATGACAGCCGTCCCCCTTGTGTCGGAGAGAAGCTCGCTCTGGTAGCCGATCAAGCCCCGGGTGGGCGCATGGAAAACAATGCGCTGGCGGCCGGTGCCGGACGGCCGCATGTCCGTGAGCTCGGCGCGGCGGGCAGAAAGCTTCTGCACCACGATGCCGGCAAAGGCCTCATCGACATCGATGACGACCTCCTCGATCGGCTCTAGGCTCTCGCCGGTCTGCTCATCAACACGAAAGAGCACGCGCGGGCGGCCGACTGTTAATTCGAAACCTTCCCGCCGCATGGTTTCGATGAGAATTCCGAGCTGCAACTCGCCGCGGCCGGCGACCTCGAACGCATCGGTCTCGGTTTCAGAAGCAGCAACGCGGAGCGCCACATTACCCTCGGCCTCCCTGAGAAGGCGGTCGCGAATAACACGGCTCTGAACCTTGTCGCCCTCTTGCCCCGCCAGCGGTCCGTCGTTGATGCGGAATGTCATGGTGAGGGTGGGCGGATCGATAGGCTGGGCGGAGATCGGTTCATCGACGCCCAGATCGCAAATCGTATCTGCGACCGTGGCCGTGACGAGACCTGAAATGGCAATGATGTCGCCGGCCTGCGCCTCCTCGACCGCCTGGCGCTCAAGCCCGCGGAAAGCCAGAACCTTGGAGAGCCGGCCGTTTTCGACGAGACTGCCGTCACGGCTGAGCGCCTTCACCGGTTGATTGGCCCTGACCGAACCGGAGCGGATGCGACCGGTCAGAACCCTGCCGAGAAAAGGATTGGCCTCGAGCGTGGTCACCAGCATGCGGAAAGGCCCGGCACCGACGGCAGGGGCTGGAACATGCGAGCCAATTAGGTTGAACAGGGGCGCCATTGACTCGCGGGGTCCCTCGGGCTTGGCGGCGATCCAGCCCTGTTTGGCAGAGCCATAGAGAATGGGAAAGTCGAGCTGCGCTTCGGTGGCGTCGAGAGCGGCAAAAAGGTCGAATATTTCGTTGACCACTTCGAGGTGACGTTCGTCCGGCCGATCTATCTTGTTGACCAGAACGATCGGCTTCAATCCGATCTTGAGCGCCTTGGACAGAACAAATTTGGTCTGGGGCATCGGCCCCTCGGCGGCATCGACGAGAAGCACGGCGCCGTCAACCATATTGAGAATGCGCTCGACCTCGCCGCCGAAATCGGCATGGCCCGGAGTGTCGACGATGTTGATGCGCCCGCCTTGCCATTGAAGCGAGGTGACCTTGGCGAGGATTGTTATGCCTCGCTCGCGCTCGAGATCGTTGGAGTCCATCGCCCGCTCGGCGACACGCTGATTCTCACGGAATGCGCCCGACTGGGCGAGCAGCCGGTCGATCAGCGTCGTCTTGCCGTGGTCGACGTGAGCAATAATGGCAATATTGCGTAAATCCATGAAAAGGCTGCACTGCGTGTCGTGATTGTTTGAAGGTTCCGGGGTGCCCTTTAGCACGGTCCGGGGCGCATGCGAGGCCAAAATTCGGGGTGCGACCCCGCCGCTTCAAATCTTATGGGACCGTCGGCGCGCGGCAAGCGTGCGCAAGCGCAGGGCGTTCAGGCGGATGAAGCCCGAGGCGTCCTTCTGATCATAGGCGCCGCGGTCATCCTCGAAGGTCACAAGGGCATCTGAATAAAGCGATTTCGGCGACTTGCGACCAGTAATGGCGACGCTGCCCTTATAGAGCTTCAGCCGCACAATCCCCTCGACGTGCTCCTGACTCCTGTCGACAAGGGCCTGGAGCATCTCGCGTTCGGGGGAAAACCAGAAGCCATAATAGACGAGTTCAGCATAGCGCGGCATGAGCGCGTCCTTAAGATGGGCAGCCTCGCGATCGAGGGTGAGGCTTTCCATGGCGCGATGGGCGGCATGGAGGATCGTACCGCCAGGCGTTTCGTAGATGCCGCGGGATTTCATGCCGACAAATCGGTTTTCGACGAGGTCGATGCGTCCAATGCCATTGATGCTGCCGAGGTCGTTCAAGGTGGCGAGGAGGGCTGCCGGCGGCAGTGGACGGCCGTCGAGTGCGACCGGATCGCCCTTGCAGAATTCAATCTCAGCATAGGTCGGCCGGTCAGGGGCATCTTCCGGGGCAATGGTGCGCTGATAAACATAGGGCGGCGGCTCGGCCCAGGGATCTTCGAGCACCTTGCCCTCCGAAGAGGAGTGAAGAAGATTGGCATCGACCGAGAATGGCGCCTCGCCGCGCTTGTCCCTGGGTACTGGAATCTGGTTCTTTTCGGCGAAATCAATCAGGTCCGTGCGACTCTTGAACGGCCATTCACGCCAAGGAGCAATGATCTTGATGTCAGGGTCCAAGGCATAGGCGGCAAGCTCGAAGCGAACCTGGTCGTTGCCCTTGCCGGTGGCACCATGGGCGATGGCATCTGCGCCGGTTTCACGGGCGATCTCGACCAGCCGCTTGGCAATCAGCGGGCGGGCGATGGAGGTGCCGAGTAGATAGACCCCCTCATAAAGGGCATTGGCACGAAACATCGGGAAGACAAAATCTCGGACGAATTCCTCACGCAGATCCTCAATGAAAATTTGCCGGATGCCGAGCATCTCGGCCTTGCGCCGGGCGGGCTCGACCTCCTCACCCTGGCCGAGATCGGCGGTGAACGTCACCACCTCGCAGCCATAGTTGAGCTGCAGCCATTTTAGAATGATCGAAGTATCGAGGCCGCCGGAATAGGCGAGAACCACTTTTTTAACATGCTGCATGAGAAGTCCGGAAATGCACAAACCCGGGCGCACTATAGGGATTGGCAGCGGTGCGGCAAGGGCCGGGGCAGAGGCCGGGCAAACAGCAAAATTATCCCTGCCTTTACGATAAAGTGAGATTTATCGGCAACTCTAACCAATTCTATCCGGGTCAAGGTTAGCTTTGCGGATCACTCACGCATCACAGTGACCGCCCGCAGGTGAAAAATCCGTTTTCGGCAATCTGGCGCCGGCTTCCAGGCTGGCTGGAATTCTGGATCGCGCTATCGGCCGCGACCGCGCTCATTTCGACTGCGGCGGTGGTGTTCTTTGCGCTCGGCAAACTCGCCACGGAAGTCAACACCATCGACCTTTCGCTGACACGGCAGAGTGCCAAGGCCGCCGTAACCGCCTTCGAAATGCGGCTGCGAGATAATTTGCAAGACTACGCCAATTGGGACGATGCTGCGTTAAAACTCTACAATACGCCCGATGCCGAGTTTATCGCGGATGTGCTGCGGGACGTGACCGAAGCGGGCGTCGTCTTCGACACGGCTTTCCTGATCGACGAAAAAGACAGAGACCTGAGCGCCTATGGCAATGGCAAGCCGCTGGCCGTCGGCTCGAGCAGTTATTTCGGACCGGCGCTTAAGGTGCTCCTGCGCGCCCTCAGGCCTGATGCCATGGAATACCAGGCCAGCAGTGGCCTTGTGGCAACCCCGCGCGGGATAGCCGCTGTTGCCGTTGGATCGGTCGTGCCCTATTCACAGAATATCACCTTACCTGCCGGGCAGCGGCGCCTGCTGCTGCTCGCGAAACATCTTACGACGGAAAATATCGCGCGTTTGCGCAACGAGTTCGTCATTCCGGGGTTCGATCTGGCTGCGCACGATCAGAACGTCGAATTCACCGTTCCGCTGACCGACCCTCTGGGCACGGTCATCGGATCGCTCGGCTGGACAAAACGCACGCCCGGAACGATCGCGCTCAACAAGATTCTGCCGGCAGTGTGGATCATACTGGCGCTGCTGTCGGCAGTCACGGGCGGCATCATCCTGTACGCCTGCATCAATGTGAGGCGCGCCCATCTCAGCCGAAGCATCGCGGAGCATGCGGCGTGCCATGACTTTTTGACAGGTCTTCCCAATCGCTCGGCACTGAAGGCCACCTATGAAGCACGGGGCAATGCGGGAACGCCCGAAGATCAATTCACAGGCATTGTCTTCATCGATCTGGATGGCTTCAAACAGGTCAATGACGCTTACGGACATGATATCGGCGACCGGCTCTCAGGGCATGTGCAGCCGGTTTTTCCTATCTGACGGCCGACCGCGGGATACTCGGCCGCGTTGGCGGCGATGAATTTGCGGTGCTGGTGAACGGACCCGACGCGCAGGGCGTGGCCATAAGGATCGGCGAGATCTTTCTCGCTTTTCTGCGGGAACCCTTCATGTTCGATGGGCGGGAAATCAGGATCAGCACCAGCGTCGGCGTAGCATGCGGACACGCGCGCCAGGTACCGCTCGAAGAACTTCTGCGACGGGCAGACATAGCCATGTATCAGGCGAAGAAGGACGGAGGGGACAGGGTTGCCTTCTATAACGCAGAGATCGACCTGAGGCTCAGGCAAAGGGTTCAGCTCGCCGCCGCGCTACGAGAGGCGCTGAAAGGCGGGCAGATTTCAGTTGCCTATCAAATCATCGCTGATGCCCAAACGCAGGAGATTTGCGGCGTGGAAGCGCTGGCGCGCTGGCAGCTTCGGGATGAGAACTCTATCGGCCCGGATATCTTCATTCCGCTCGCCGAGGAAAACGGCCTCATCGAAGATCTCGGAAACCATGTGCTGCGACAGGCATGCAAGGATGCCGTCGGCTGGGGAGGCATTCTCCTTTCGGTGAATGTTTCACCGGTTCAGTTTCATAACCCACGGTTCGATGAGATCATCGGAAATATTTTGAAGGAGACCAACTTCCCGCCGCAACGGCTTGATTTGGAGCTCACCGAGCGGCACCTAGTCAGCGATCCCGATCAAGCCTTCAACGCCATGGAGAAGCTCAAGGGAAGAGGAATTTCAATTTCGCTTGACGATTTCGGAACGGGCTATTCCAGCATCGGGTATCTTAAGCGCTTCAAATTCGACCGGCTGAAGCTCGATCGATCGATCTGCACCGACGTGACGTCGAGCGCCGACGCGCAAGAAATGATCCAAGGCACGATCACCATAGCGCGATCGCTCGGACTCGAGGTTACCGCCGAGGGCGTCGAAAACGAACACCAGGCGTTGCTTCTGCGGCTGGCAGGTTGCAGGCGGCTGCAAGGCTATTATTTCGGCAAACCGGTCAATGCGACCGAGCTGCGGGAAATGCTTGTCGCAGACAACAATGGGATGGGCCTCGCGGCGAGCGCCTAGGCAGGCGAGGGCGGAACGGCCGCCAAGGACCGCGTCCGGCTGGCAAATAGCTTCTCAGAAGCCGATTTGAGCTGGCCGCAGGCTGCCATGATGTCGCGGCCGCGCGGAGTGCGCACAGGGCTGGCATATCCGGCCCGATTGAGGATCTCGGCAAAGCGCTCGATGGTTTCCCAGTCGGAGCATTCGTAGGAAGTTCCCGGCCAAGGGTTGAAGGGGATCAGATTGACCTTGGCGGGGATGTGCTTCAGCAGCTTGACCAGCCTCTTGGCGTCGTCAACACCGTCGTTGACGCCTTGCAGCATCACATATTCGAAAGTGATGCGACGGGCGTTGGAGAGACCCGGATAATTGCGGCAAGCCTCGAGCAATTGCGCGATCGGATATTTCCTGTTCAGCGGTACGAGCTTGTCGCGGATTTCATCGGTGGTCGCATGCAGGGAAATGGCGAGCATCGTGCCGATTTCGGTCCCGGCGCGAACAATCTCGGGTGCAACTCCCGAGGTCGACAGAGTGATCCGGCGCCTGGACAGGGAAATGCCCTCCCCATCGGAGGCGATCAACATGGCGGTTTTCACATTGTCGAAATTGTAAAGCGGCTCGCCCATGCCCATGAGCACGACATTGGTGATGAAACGGCCGCCCAGAGGTGGATTGGGATTGCTCGCGAGCTGGTGGGGCCACTCGCCGAGGCGGTCGCGGGCGAGCATGATCTGGCCGATGATTTCACCAGCCGTCAAATTCCGCACGAGGCGCTGGGTTCCGGTGTGGCAAAAGCTGCAAGTCAGAGTGCAGCCGACCTGGCTGGAGATACATAAGGTGCCGCGATCCTCCTCGGGGATGTAGACAGTCTCGATCTCTTGACGGCGGCCGTCTGCATCGGCGCCCAAGCGAAGAAGCCATTTGCGCGTGCCGTCGGTGGAGAGCTGCTCGGTGACGATCTCGGGCCGGTCGATGGTGAAATGACCGGCCAGGGCCAATCGCAGGTCCTTGGCCACATCGGTCATCATATCGAAAGAGGTTATGCCGCGATTGTAGACCCAGCGCCAGATCTGGCCCGAGCGCATGCGCCGATGGGTCTCGGGCAAGCCCAAATCAGCCAGCGCATCGGCGAGGCTCGCGCGGCTCAGGCCGATAAGCGGGCGAGGAAGCGAGGCGGGCGACAATGGGGCGATCTGATGCACGGGCAATTGGCTCATGATAGCGCAGGGCATTAACACAGAACTGCGGTCAGACGAAAGACTGCATTACTGCTCCTGGCTGCAGGTTTGATCGATCTTGTCCATGGCTGCAGATACCCCCTGCAGGGAGTAATTGTCGCGGGTAGAGGTGCCCCGCCAGGAGGTTCCCTTAAGATCCATCTTGGAGCCTTTCTTCAACGCCGCGACGATCTGGTGGTCCTTGGCCGAACTATCGGCCCAAGCCCCGTCGCCTGAAGTGAAGAGCTCGAAGGTCGTTTCGCCAATGGTCAACTCGGCCGAGCTTTCCTTGCGAAACGGATAGCCGATGATGGTGGAGACCTCGTTGCGCACACCCTGCTGGGGGAAATGGGTTATGAGGAAGAATACCGGGTCACGGTTGATGCCTTGGGGCTCACTCGATTTCGGGATGGATACCGCATAACAAACCTTACCTTGCTGCGAAGTATAGGTGTATGCAGCCCAGTCGCTGAATTCACCGAGAAGTGTCGGTTCCTGGGCTTTTGCGGGAGCTGCGGAGAGGGCAATAGCGAGACTGCAACAGATGAGGACCTTGCGCATCATGTTTCCCAATAAGCGTTGGCGGGCGTGGCCCGCCCCTTGGATCTCCGCGCACAGCCGCATCGGGCCGGACAGAGAGAACAAAGCTATCAATCACCTTGACAAGAATTTGGCAATTGGAACGCGGCCATGAGGGCACTCTTGTGCAAGACGCTCGGCGGAGGCCCTGCGGATATGGTGGTGGAGGAGGTCGAGGAGCCTGAACCGCAAGCGGGAGAGATTATCATCCGGGTTATGGCGGTAGGGTTAAATTTCTTCGACACGCTCATCATCCTTGGCAAATATCAATATCGTCCGGCACCGCCATTTTCACCCGGTGCGGAGGTCTCCGGCATCGTTGCCAGCGTCGGCAGGGGCATTTCCGGCTTCGCGAAGGGTGATCGGGTCATGGCGTTTACCGGCTGGGGCGGTGCCCGAGAACTAGTGGCGGTGAAAGCAGCCAGGGTCGTGGCGATGCCGGCGAATGCCGAGTTCGAGACGGCGGCAGCGATGCAGGTCACCTATGGGACGAGCTTCCATGCGCTAAAAGACCGCGCCTCGCTGAGCGCCGGTGAAACCCTTGCGGTGTTGGGGGCTGCCGGCGGAACGGGCCAGGCCGCCGTTGAACTCGGCAAGCTCATGGGCGCCAGAGTGATCGCGGTCGCATCGAGCGATGAGAAGCTGGAATTCTGCAAATCGGTCGGTGCCGATCACGGCATCAACATTACCACTGAAGATGTGCGGGAACGGATCAAGGCGCTGACACAGGGCCGGGGGGCGGATGTGATTTACGATCCGGTCGGAGGAAATTTGAGCGAGAGCGCATTTCGCGCCATCGGCTGGGGCGGACGGTATTTGGTGATCGGATTTGCCTCAGGCGACATTCCGCGGCTGCCGCTCAATCTTCCGCTGCTGAAAGGTGCCGCAGCGGTCGGTGTATTTTGGGGCGAGCATCTGGAGCGAGAGCCCGAGCAACACAAAGCCAATATGGAGAGCCTCGTCCGCTGGCTTGCCGATGGATCCATACGGCCGCGCATCGACCGATCATTTCCGCTGAACGAAGCAGCCGTCGCGTTCGCGGCGATCGCCAGGCGTGAAATCAAGGGCAAGGCGGTTTTGTGGGTCGGTTAACCAGGAGGCGGTTCGCCGCGGCGCATGCGCTCGACGGTTTCACGAGCTTTGTCGATATGCTCCTGCGTCATGTGATTGCGAATAAGCGTGAAGGCGGTGACCAGCACTGCCATGTCATCGGTGAAGCCGAGACCAAGCACGAAATCTGGAATTACGTCGAAGGGGAGAATGAAATAAGCGAGGGCCGCAAGAAGCGTGCCCCGCACCTTAAAGGGTGTCGTGGGATCCAGGGCACAGTAATAGGCAGCCACCATTTTGTCGGCGAAAGGGAGATAGCTGAGCGTGCGGGCGAGCTTGGGCCAAAAGCCTTCCCGTACCGTGCGCTCATGATCTTGCAGATCTGAAAACCTGTCGAAGCCTTGATTTGCCATCGCATTGATCTCCCGAACCTATTACGTGAGAAATGGGAGGCGTTTTGGGCGGATTCAAGATCAGCGGGTGGTCAAATAGACCGTCACCAGGATGAGGATGATCGCCAAAAACTGTGCAAGAACACGAAGACGCATCAATTTTTGGGAGGTGTTGGCGCTGCCGCCGCGCAGCATGTTCCATAGGCCGAGGAGCAGCACGATGAAGACGACGCCCACCGCTAAAGGCACGAGGTAGTCGAGAGGGTTCATGAGACGTCAGGTCCGGTCAATGCCCAGGGCATCATAGTCTCAGTTGCCACGGCCGAGCAAACGGCGCGCAATGACCTGCGCCTGAATTTCAGCGGAGCCTTCAAAGATGCTGAGGATGCGGGCATCGCACAGCACGCGCGAAATTGGAAATTCCACGGCAAAGCCGTTACCACCATGGATCTGCACGGAATTGTCGGCTGCCGACCATGCCACGCGCGCAGCAAGGAGTTTCGCCATCCCTGCCTCCAGGTCGCAGCGGCGGCCGGCGTCCTTTTCGCGCGCGGCATAATAGGTGAGCTGGCGCGCGGCAAAGATCTCAACAGCCATCATCGCCAGCTTTCCCGCTATGCGAGGGAAAGCGATGATCGGCTTGGCGAACTGCTTACGCTCGTGGGCGTAGCGGAAACCGAGGTCAAGCGCGTTATGGGCCACGCCGATCGCGCGGGCGGCCGTCTGAATACGCGCGGATTCGAAGGTCTGCATGAGCTGGCGGAAGCCGGTGCCCTCGATACCGCCAAGAAGACAATCCTCCGCTACGGCAAAATCTTCGAAACGGAGCTCGTATTCTTTCATGCCGCGGTAGCCGAGAACCTCGATTTCGGTTCCCGCGAGGCCCGCAACAGGAAACGGATTGCCGTCATCGCCGCGCGGCTTTTCGGCGATGAACATGGAAAGCCCTTGATGGCCCGGCTCGCTCTGATCGGTGCGGGCCAGAATGGTCATGATATCGGCACGCACAGGATGGGTGATCCAGGTCTTGCTGCCGGTGATGAGATAGCGATCTCCTTGGTGCACGGCGCGAGTCTTCAATGCAGCCAGATCCGAACCGGTGTCAGGCTCGGTGAATACGGCAGCGGGCAGAATCGCACCCGAAGCAATCCCCGGCAGCCATCGCTCTCTCTGGCGCCCGGTTCCGCCGGAGAGGATCAGCTCGGCAGCGATCTCGGACCGTGTGCCGAGAGAGCCGACGGCAATCCAACCGCGCGACAGCTCTTCCGACACCACGCACATGGCTACCTTGCCCAGCCCCATTCCGCCAAAGCTTTCCGGCATCGACAGGGCGAATACACCCAGGCGCGAAAGCTCGCCGATCAGCTCCATGGGGACATAGAGATTCCGGCGGTGCCAGCCGTGAGCACGGGGAGCAACTTCGGTATCGGAGAAACGGCGCATGGTTGCGCGCATTTCGTCGAGCGTTTCATCGAGCCCGCAATCGCCGAAGGTGAGAGAAGCGGTGCCGGCCATGAGCGTTACGATGCGGCGACGGATTTCGGGCGCATCGGCGGCCATGAATTGGGCAGGTGCCGGCTCGTTCAGGAACGCGAGCTCGCCCGGCTCAAGGCCAAGGTCGGCAGGCCTGACGAACTCGGTCTGGCTCATCGGTATGCCGCCGGCGATCTGACCCAGGTACTCACCGAAGGCCGCCTCAATCAGCAGATGCTCGAGTTCGCCCAGACGGAGGCGGCGGTCGAGCGCGGCGGCGTGGGCTGCGAGGCAGCGCAGCGCGGTCGCATAGGTGGCCAGCCAAGCGAGCCCGTGAGCGGCATGCTGGTGATGCTCGAACAATTCAGGCGACGGCCTGCCCTCCGGCATCAGGCGAGGCGCAAGTGCGCGACGCGCCTTGTCACAGAAGCGGTCCACCAAGGCAGAAGCCTCTAAGGCGCGGCGGGGCAAATCGGTCGAAGAGGGGACGAGTTCAGACAAGTCTCAGGCCGATGCCTCTATCACATCGTCGAAGGTCTTCAAGCCGGTGCGCGGTGCCCCGACCAAAACAGCCATGTTGCCTGGACGATGCTCATTCTTCCACATCTTCACATGGGCGCGCGGAATCTCGCGCCAGGCATGAACCTCGGACATGCAGGGGTCGATACGCTGCGCGAGCACAAGCTTGTTGGCATTCGAGGCCTGCATGAGATTGGCGAAGTGCGATCCCTGCACCCGCTTTTGATGCATCCACAAATAACGGGCGTCCATGGTGAGATTGAAGCCCGAAGTGCCGGCACATATCACGACCATGCCACCGCGCCTCACCACGAACACCGACACGGGAAAGGTCTGCTCGCCTGGATGCTCGAAAACGATATCGACGTTGTTGCCCTTGCCGGTGAAATTCCAGATGTGCTTGCCGAACTCGCGCACATCTTTCTGCCATGTGGAATATTCCTGAGTGCCGACCTTGGGCATGGCACCCCAGCAACCAAACTCACGGCGATTGATCACTCCCCTGGCGCCGAGCTGCATTACGAAGTCGCGCTTGTCGTCGTCGGAAATGACGCCGATGGCATTGCCGCCGGCGGTGGCGATCAGCTGCACGGCCATGGAGCCGAGACCTCCCGAGGCGCCCCACACCAGCACGTTCTGTCCCGGCTTGAGCGTGTGGGGCCGATGGCCGAACAGCATCCGATAAGCCGTGGCAAGCGTGAGCGTGTAGCAGGCCGATTCCTCCCAGGTCAGATGCTTTGGCCGCGGAAGGAGCTGGCGCGCCTGAACTCGGCAGAATTGTGCGAAAGAGCCGTCCGGTGTTTCATAGCCCCAAATGCGCTGCGAGGGCGAAAACATCGGGTCGCCGCCATTGCATTCCTCATCATCCCCATCATCCTGATTGCAGTGAACCACCACCTCGTCGCCGACCTTCCAGCGGCTCACCCGCGCACCCGTTGCCCAGACGACGCCCGCAGCATCGGAACCGGCGATGTGGAATGGATTCTTGTGGCCGTCGATCGGTGAAATCGGTGTGCCGAGTGCCGCCCAGACGCCGTTGTAATTCACGCCGGCGGCCATGACGAGGATAAGGACCTCATCGGCGGCAATGGTCCAGGTGGGCACCACTTCAAGCTGCATCGCCTGATCGGGAGAGCCGTGACGCTCACGTCGAATCGTCCAGGCATACATGTTGGGCGGCACATGACCCATGGGAGGAATTTCGCCAATCTCATAGAGATCACGGGACTGACGGGCGCCAGTCGAAGTGCCAAGTGCCGAAGCAACGGTCGCGGCCATAATGCCTCCCGAAGGCCAATCTGCGCGCAGCCTATGCTGCAGTGCAATATTTGTCGAGACAAAAGGCGATTGAACTTTTCTCCGGCCCGGGGGCAGAGGCGTTAACGCCGTTTAAATGGACTTGTGTAGGGAATGGCGGCAGCACGCATCAGGGGCAGAGACATGAATGGAATAATTGAACATCTCAATCTTTGGATGGACATCGACACGGAGCCGTTCATGGTCACAGCGGCCATGAGCCTGCTCGGTGCCTATGTTCTGACGCAGATTTTGCGGAATGTGGCCCTCGGTATCGCTTTCTATCCGGTGCTGCTTGTCAGCTCGATGATAAGCATCGGGGTGGGCACGCAATATGGGCTCGTCGGCAGTTGGTACAGCAGCATGGTTCCAGTGATGGCGGCAATCTGGATCGGCATGTCCGCATCGACTATGGTGCTGCTCTTCACGATTGCAATCTACAACCGAGCTACTTCGTAAGGCCGCAGCAGGTCTTTATTGCACTGCAGCAGCCCGCATGGTTCCATGGGCGTTAGCTCTTCGAGGACGGAAAGCCGATGACCATGCCCCCTGCCACAGACAAGAGCCCGTGGATATTCCGAACTTATGCCGGGCATTCGACAGCTGAGGAAAGCAATCGGCTTTACCGGCGCAATCTAGGCAAGGGCCAGACGGGCTTGTCGGTGGCTTTCGATCTCCCGACGCAAATGGGGTATGACAGCGACCATCCACTGGCGCGAGACGAGGTGGGGCGGGTCGGGGTGGCGATTTCGCATATCGGCGACATGCAGGAGCTCTTGGCGGAAATTCCGCTCGAGGAGATGAACAGCTCCATGACGATCAATGCCACGGCGGCGTGGCTACTGGCGCTCTATGTGGCCGTAGCAGATGAGCGCGGCATTGCGCGCCCGCTGCTCACCGGCACGACTCAAAACGACATCATCAAGGAATATCTTTCGCGCGGCACCCATATTTTTCCACCCGCACAGTCGCTCAAACTTGCCCGCGACGTCATCGGCTTCTGCGCGCGCGAGATGCCCAAATGGAACCCCATCAATGTCTGCTCCTACCATCTGCAGGAAGCGGGCGCGACGCCGGTCCAGGAAATTGCCTATGCGCTGGCAACGGCAGTGGCGGTTCTCGACGGGGTGAAGCAGGATGCTCAGATTGTGCCGGATAAATTTCCCGCGATCGTCGGGAGAATCAGCTTCTTCGTGAATGCCGGGATGAAGTTCATCACGGAAATCTGCAAATTGCGGGCCTTCGGCGAGCTGTGGGATGAGGTTTGCCGCGAGCGATACGGCATCAGCGAAGAGCGTTTCAGGCGGTTTCGCTTCGGTGTTCAGGTGAATTCCCTCGGACTGACGGAACAGCAGCCGGAAAACAATGTACATCGGATCATGGTCGAGCTGCTCGCCGTGGTGCTGTCGAAAAACGCGCGCGCCAGAGCCGTGCAGCTGCCGGCATGGAACGAGGCCATGGGCCTGCCGCGGCCGTGGGACCAGCAATGGTCGCTCAGAATGCAGCAGGTCGTCGCCTATGAAACCGATCTTCTCGACTATGGCGATATCTTCGATGGCTCGCATGAAATCGCGAAGCAGACGCAGGCCCTGGTGGCGGACGCTCGTTTAGAACTCAATCGCGTTTTGAAGATGGGCGGAGCGGCAGCGGCAGTGGATGAGGGATATATGAAGCGACAGCTCGTTGCCGCCAATAGTGAACGGCTGCGGGCCATCGAAAACGGCGAAATAATCCTGGTCGGCGTGAACGCCTTCGTGGAGAGCGAAGCTTCGCCGCTCAGCGGCGGCGCGATGGTGGCCAGCATCGGTGACGGCGTGGAATATGATCAGATCGCTCGGCTGAAAGCCTGGCGGGCCAAACGCGACAATGGCATTGCAAAGCTTGCCCTGGCCGATTTGGCGCAGGCGGCAAGAGAGGGCCGCAACATCATGGAGGCTTCCATCGCCTGTGCGCGGGCAGGCGTCACGACAGGGGAATGGGGCGGGACCTTGCGCGAGATTTTCGGCGAGTATCGGGCACCTACCGGCGTCGTGCTCCTTGCGGCAGGCGAAAGGGCCGCCGACCTTGTCCAGCTGCGGCGGGCAGTGAGCGATCTTGGCGCCAAACTCGGCGAGCCGGTCAGGTTCATGATCGCCAAACCCGGACTCGATGGCCATTCCAATGGCGCGGAGCAGATTGCGCTCCGCGCCGCCCATTGCGGAATCGCGGTGAGCTATGACGGCATAAGGATGACGCCGGAGCAGATCGTCGCTGCGGCGGGGGACAGGAAGCCGCATATTGTCGGGCTGTCGGTGCTTTCCGGATCGCATGTGCCGCTTGTGCGCGAGGTGATGAACCGGCTGAGGGACGCGGGGCTCTCGGGCACGCCGGTGGTGGTCGGCGGGATCATTTCAGCCGAAGACGAGCATGTGCTGAAACAATTGGGAGTGCGCCGGGTCTATACGCCAAAGGACTTCCGCTTAAATCAGCTCATCGCCGAAATGATCGAAATCGTCGACGCGCGGCTGGGCGAAGACGCCGCCTGATATCAGAACCCCAAGGCCGCGCGTATGTCGGCCGGCGAAGCGCCTTCTTCGCGCAAGCTTCGCAGCGAGCGGTCGCCTGCCGATTTGGAAAGCTTGCGGCCGAGCGCATCGCCGATGAGGGGATGATGGTGATAAAGCGGAACCGGCAGTCCGAGCACCGCCTGAAGCAGCCGGTGGATATGGGTCGCTTCAAAAAGATCCTTGCCGCGCGTGACATGGGTGACGTCCTGCAAGGCATCGTCGACGACGACGGCGATATGGTAGCTCGTACCGATGTCCTTTCGCACCAGGACGACATCGCCCCATTTCTGCGGATCGGCCGGTACATCACCGGCACCGAGATCGGTGAAGAAGAGGCCCGCCGCATGCCCAGCGGCTTTCGCCATGTCGAGGCGAAGGTGAAAAGCCTCGCCCGCCGTCATGCGCGCGGCCCGCGCTCGAGGGTCGAGTGCGCGGCAGGTGCCAGGATAGAGCAAGGCGCCATCGGGATCGCGGAGACCCGATGATGACGTTTCGGCAATTTTTCGCGTGCAGAAGCAGGGATAGAGAAGACCCTGGTCGGCTAACCGTGATTGCGCCTTAAAATAGTCAGCCATATGCCGGCTCTGAAAACGGACGGGCTCGCGCCAGCGAAGACCGAGCCAGCTGAGGTCTTCAACTAGAAGATCGGCGAAGTGCCGACGGCAGCGGGTAGAATCGATATCCTCGATCCGCAAAAGAAACTGTCCGCCGGCATGGTTAGCCGCATGAAAGGCGAAGAGAGCGGAGAATGCATGGCCAAGGTGAAGCTCGCCGTTCGGGCTTGGCGCAAAGCGGTAGGTGGGGCGGGTCATGAGGGGATAAATAGGCGTTCCGCCATGTGCATGGCTATAGTAGCGGTGTGAGACTCATCGGAACGGTTGGAGATCTCGAAGTAGGCGTCGCGGCGCTCACAGAATGCGAACCGCGGTTCGCCGGCGTGGCCGCGCATGGCCTGCCCGCATTGCGGCGGTGCGGGGCCGGATTTGCTACGCTTGTGGAGATCGTAACCGAGCAGATGATCTCGCTCAGAGCGGCGCGCGCCATCATCGCACGACTCAAGGCTGCCTATGAGCCCTTCGAGCCGATGATGATTTGCAGCGCTGGCATGCCGGCGCTACAACGGCTCGGTCTGTCGCGAGCGAAGGCTGGGGCCATCCTCGCGGTGGCGGATGCCGCTGCCGCCGGTGGGCTCGATTTCAATGCACTGGCCGATAAGAGCGACGAGGATGTCCGGCGGCTGCTGACCTGTTACTCAGGTATCGGGCCATGGACCGCCGAAATCTATCTCCTCACGGCGCTTGGACGCAGCGACGCATGGCCTTATGGCGACATAGCCCTGCAGAGAGCAGCGGAGACACTGTTCGGGCTCGAGGGGAGACCAAGGGAAAAAGCGATGCAGGCACTGGCCGAGCCGTGGCGGCCGTGGCGGTCAGTCGCAGCGCGGCTGCTCTGGGCTCATTATCGGCGAACCAACGGGATTTTACCCGCGGCCGATGAGGAAGGTGGCCCCCTTCACAGGCTTGTTGCACAAGATATAGTAGGCTAGTCCGAAACGGAAAACGTGCCCAAGGGGTGAGA
>DATFOT010000367.1:0-2619 GCA_035265265.1 Aestuariivirgaceae bacterium
TTGCGTTGATTTTCATGGATGCCTTCGAAGTGATGCTTTCGGGAGGAGCGAGGCTTTCGAGAAGGATGTGCCGACGCTACCGCCCAGGACGAGCAGATTGTCACCGTGCAGCATAATGACTATACCGGTCCGGAAAAGCCATTCTGATGTCGCAGATTCCTTGTCGCAGATTCCTGGGGACCCTACCATCCATGACCGCACGCATTTTTAAGCCCGCCAAAAACGCGATGCAATCGGGCAGGGCCAAGACCCGGGAATGGCAGCTCGACTACGAGCCCGAGCAGCCCCGGGCGGTCGAGCCGCTGATGGGCTGGACCTCTTCCGGCGATATGAAACAGCAGCTCACCCTGCACTTCGACACCAAGGAAGACGCGATCGCCTATTGCGAGCGCAAGGGCATTGCGTATCAGGTGATCGAGCCCAAGGATTCGGTGCAGCGGCAGGTCGCCTACGCCGACAATTTCGCCTTCAGGCGCGTCGAGCCCTGGACGCACTAAAGGCTGGACGACGCCGGGTTCTGCTTTTTGCGGCCCAACTGGCGTGAGGGCGACTGGTCTACCCGGCCGGATCGCTCGATATCGGCAGCGGCGCATCTTTCGCCACACCCAGCACCGGGAAGGTTCTGATGTGGCGCACTTCCGGCATCGCGGAAAACTGCAGAAGCTGCTGGTGCATGCCCTCGACGTTTCGCGCCACGCATTTGAGCAGATAGTCGGCGTCGCCCGAAATCCGCCAGCTCTGCAGCACGAGCGGCACCGCCGCGATCGATTTTTCGAACGCCTGCAGCGGGGCCTGCGCCTGGCTCTGCAGCTGGATCAGCACAAAGGAAATGACCTCGTAGCCAAGCAGCGTTTCGTCGAGCGTGGCCCTGATGGCGCTGACATAGCCGCGCTCGCGTAAAGTGCGCACCCGGCGCCGGCATGGGGGCTCCGAGATGCCGACCCTTTCCGCCAGTTCGTTGTTGCGGATGCGGCCATCCCGCTGCAGCTCGGACAGGATCTTCAGGTCGATGTCGTCGAGGGGGTGGCGTTCGGTCATGGGCGGCGCCTCATCGGCGCTCCAGCCTGCCGGACGCCGTCAGGCCGGAGGAGGGAGCGCGTTTGGTTCGGGCCGGGTCGGATATCTCGCCGGGGGCGACGCTCGACAGCACCAGCTTTTCGTGGGCGGCGACGATGGCCTCCTTGGTGAGCCGCCCGCCGGGCCGGTACCAGGTGGTGAGGCCGGTCAGCAAGGCCAGGATCGCAAATGTCGCCACCTGGATGTCCACGACTTCGAATTCGCCTTCGGCGACGCCCTCGCTGAGGATTTCGGCCAGCCGCCGCTCATAGGCGCCGCGCAGCGCCACGATCGCTTCGTAATTCTTCGGCTCCAGGCTTCGCAGCTCGGAATTGGCGATGAAGACCTCGCGCTTCCTGGTCATATGGTAGGTGACGTGGAAGGCCGTGAAGGCGCGGAGTTTTTCGACCGGCCGCTGTTTGCCCTGCAGGGCGCGATCGAGCTGGCGCAGTAATTCGTTGATGTGGTCGCGGATCAGCTCGAACAGCAATTCCTGCTTGGTCGAGATGTGGTTGTAGAGCGAGCCCGACTGGATGCCGACCTCGGCGGCGAGCTGGCGCAGGCTCATGGCGGCGTAGCCATGCTCGAAGATCAGGCGCAGCCCGGCTTTGCGGATCGCCTCCATCGTTTTGGGGCCGTGTGAGCCGATCGTCCGCGCCATGGGGCCTCTGAAGGGTAGCATTTGCCGCTACGGAAACGAGCGGTTGATCGTATAATTCTGGCACGAAATGGCAGTGATTTCAATAGTCTGTAGTGGGCATTTGAGCCCTTACAGGTTCCACTTGCGGGTAAGTTAAAAAAACGTATGATCGTTTAATACCAGAAAAACCCACCGGGGGAAATGATGGCCTCAAACAGGCTGCTTCTCAACTTCGATCTCGGCGAGACTGCGGATGCGATCCGCGAGACCGTGCATGCGTTTTCGCAGAACGAGATCGCGCCGCGCGCGACCGAAATCGACCGCGGCAATCAATTCCCCAGGGACCTCTGGCCCAAGATCGGCGCGCTCGGCCTGCACGGCATTACGGTAGAGGAAGAATATGGCGGCGCCGGACTCGGCTATCTCGAGCACTGCCTTGCGGTGGAGGAGATGTCGCGCGCGTCGGCCTCGGTCGGCCTGTCCTACGGCGCGCATTCCAACCTCTGCGTCAACCAGATCCGCCGCAACGGCAGCGAGGCGCAGAAACGAAAGTACCTGCCGAAGCTGATCTCCGGCGAGCATGTCGGGGCGCTGGCGATGTCCGAGCCGGGCTCGGCTCCGACGTCGTCTCGATGCGCACCCGGGCCGACAAGAAGGGTGACCGCTACGTCCTCAACGGCTCGAAGTTCTGGATCACCAACGGGCCGGTTGCAGAGACGATTGTGGTCTATGCCAAGACCGACCCGAGTGCCGGCCCGCGCGGCATCACGGCGTTCCTGATCGAGAAGGGGATGAAGGGTTTGACCACGGCACAGAAGCTCGACAAGCTCGGCATGCGCGGTTCCGACACCGCCGAACTGGTGTTTCAGGACTGCGAGGTGCCGGAGGAAAACGTGCTCGGCCAAGTCGGGGGAGGGGTGAGC
>DATFOT010000368.1:0-2739 GCA_035265265.1 Aestuariivirgaceae bacterium
CACCTCTTTTGTCGTCACCGACGGGGATGAAAAATTCGTGGCCCGCTGCGGCGGCGACATCCCCGTCCATCACGTCTTCCGCGACCGCGAGCGCGCCGTGAGCATTGCCGCCCACCGCGCCGGCCTGTCGCCCGAGCTCATCCATGCCGAACCCGGCATCATGGTCTTCCGCCATATCGCCGGCCGCACCTATGGCGAGAACGACTTGCGCGCCAACATCGCCCGCATCGTGCCGCTGCTCCACAAATGCCATCGTGAGGTGGGAAGGCTCATCCAAGGCCCGGCGCCCTTCTTCTGGGTGTTCCACGTCATCCGCGATTATGCCAATCGCCTGCGTGAAAGCGGCGCGCGTCCCGAAGCCGAGCTCGACTATTATACCGGCCTTGCCAATGCCATGGAGGATGCCCAGCTTCCGCTTCCGATCGTGTTCGGCCATCACGATCTTCTCCCCGGCAATTTTCTCGATGATGGGAAGAGGCTCTGGCTCATCGATTGGGAATATGGCGGCTTCGGCACGCCGCTGTTCGACCTCGCCAATATCGCTGCCAATGGCAGTCTCACCGACGACCAGGAGCGCATGCTGCTCGAATCCTATTTCGGCCTCGCACCTTCCGCAGCGCTTCAGCGCGCGTTCGATGCCATGAAGGCAGCCTCGGCTTTGCGCGAAGCCATGTGGGCCATGGTTTCGGCGATCCACTTGAACGCGCCGGGCGCCGATTATGATGCCCATGCCGGCGACTATCTTCGCCGCACCGATCTGGCACTGGCGCGTTTTGCCGAGAGGCACGGCAAGCTGTGACGCCTCTTCCGGCCCATGCAGAGGTAATCGTTATCGGCGGCGGCATCATCGGCTGCTCCACCGCCTATCATCTGGCCAAGGACCACAAGTCCGACGTGCTGCTTCTGGAGCGCGGCCGGCTCACCGGCGGCTCGACATGGCATGCGGCGGGCCTCGTCGGCCAGCTTCGCTCGTCTGCCTCGATCACCCAGGTGCTGCGCTATTCCGTCGAGCTCTACAAGCGACTGGCACAGGAAACCGGCCTCGAGACCGGCTGGAAGATGACGGGCTGCCTGCGCCTTGCGATGAACGATGAGCGCTGGACGGAATATCGCCGCCTCGCCACCACCGCGCAGAGCTTCGGGCTGGAGATGCATCTTTTATCGCCCGCCGAAGTGAAGTCCCTCTGGCCGCTCATGCACACCGATGATCTCGTCGGGGCAAACTATTTGCCGAGCGACGGCCAGGCCAGCCCGTCGGATATCACCCAATCGCTCGCCAAGGGAGCGCGCATGAACGGGGCTCGAATCGAGGAGGGCGTCGCCGTGCTCGGCTTCGAGATCGACAAGGACCGCGTCATCGCCGTCAACACCAGTCGCGGCCCCATCAGCTGTGACAAAATCGTGCTCTGTGCCGGCCAATGGTCGCGCCAGATCGCGGCAAAAGCCGGTGTTCGCGTGCCGCTGCAGCCCGTGAAGCATCAATATGTAATCACCGGGAAGATCGAGGGCGTCACGCCGGGGCTCGCCACTTTGCGCGATCCCGACCGTCTCACCTATTTCAAGGAAGAAGTGGGCGGCCTCGTCTTCGGCGGCTATGAGCCGAACCCCATTCCCTGGAGGACGGCAGACCTGCCGGACGATTTCGAATTCCAGCTGTTCGCCGATGATTGGGACCATTTCGAGCAGCATATGGGCCAGGCCCTGGCCAGAATTCCCGCTCTCGAGCGTGCTGGCATCAAGCAGATGATCAACGGCCCCGAAAGCTTCACCCCCGATGGCAATTTCATTCTGGGCCGCGCACCGGAGCTCAAGAATTTTTTCATCGGCTGCGGTTTCAACGCTTTCGGTATCGCCTCGGCCGGCGGAGCCGGCTGGGTGCTCGCCGAATGGGTTGAGACGGGCGAGGCGCCGATGGACCTCTGGGTCGTCGACATCCGCCGCTTCTCGACTCTCCACGACGACCCCGCATGGGTCTGCGACCGCACACTCGAAGCTTACGCCAAGCATTACACGGTCAACTACCCCCATGAGGAATATCTGAGCGGCCGGCCCCGCATCCTTTCCCCTCTCTATGAACGGCTGAAAAGCCGCGGCGCGGTGTTCGGTTCCAAGCTCGGCTGGGAGCGGCCCAACTGGTTTGCTGCCGAGGGTGACGCACCGAGCGATGTCTATTCCATGGGCCGGCAGAACTGGTTCGATGCGGTCGGCCGCGAGCATGCCCTCGTGCGCGAACAGGCCGGCGTCTTCGATCAGTCTTCCTTCGCCAAATATGAGCTGAAGGGCAGGGATGCCGCGCGCGCCCTCACCTGGATTTGCGCGAATGATGTGGAGAGGCCGGCAGGCAGCGTCGCCTACACCCAGATGCTCAACGGCCGCGGCGGCATCGAATGCGACCTCACCGTTGCACGGCTGACCGACGATCTTTTCTACATCGTCACCGGCACCGGTTTCCGCACCCATGACGCCGCCTGGATTGCCGATCACATTGCTCCGGGCCTCGATGCCGTGCTCACCGATGTCACCGAGGATTTCGGCACCCTCTCGCTCATGGGACCGCGGGCGCGCGATATCCTTTCCGCCGTGACCGCCGACGATGTGACCGCCCGTGGCTTTCCGTTCGGCCATGTGAAGACGATCACCGTCGCCGGCCATCGTCTCCGCGCGCTCCGTATCACCTATGTGGGTGAGCTCGGCTGGGAGCTGCACATGCCGATTGCCGCTCTGGGCGAGGTCTTCGAC
>DATFOT010000369.1:0-6406 GCA_035265265.1 Aestuariivirgaceae bacterium
CTGCCTTGCCGACCTGCTCGGCGACGGCACCCGTCCCCAGAAACGAAAGACCCGCGACAAATGTCAGCACCATTCCCCTAAGTTTCAATGACCGCATGTGGAAACTCCCCTGCCTCGGACCCCCGGGCTGCGACCCTCTTACAGGAAGTTCTTCCAGGCGTCACCTCTTGGGCCGCATCGAGTCAACAGAGCGTCAGCTTTCATGTAGCGACCGAGCCCCCGGATTAAGCATTCTGGGTTGAACGGACATTCAGTAATTGAATTCCCAATTATTACGATTTCCACTGTGCCAGAGCTACTTATTGACACCCGACCGGCAGCATGAACACCATACCGCCGCTATTGCGTGCAGGGAGCACGTAAGGTGGATGGGACCACGCTGGGCCGCAGCTCAAGAAATGCGCCCAGCCCAGTTTTTTGTTAGCCTCGAAAGAAAGTAAGTCAGGGAAGGAGTTCTCTTTATGCCAAGACAGTTCAGATGGAGCATTTCCGCGCTCGCCGCCGCGGCAATGTTCGCCGTGTTACCCTTGTCGGCGGCCGAAACCAAGGGGCCGGTCACCGACGACTTGGGCGTCGTCGAAATCCCGGCGGGCGCCCCGATCGTTATTGGCGGCTATTGGGTCATATCCGGGCCTGATACGGCGCTCGGGCTTGATTCGCAGCGCGGCGTCGAAGTTGCATTCGACGAGCTTGGTAATCAGATCGCCGGGCATCCGATTCAGCTGATCGTCGAAGATGACGGGTGCAACGCCGAAGGCGGGCAGACCGCCGCAACGAAGCTTGCATCGATTCCGAACATCGTTGTTGTCCTCGGCCCCGCCTGCTCGAGCGCCGCCACAGCCGGTGCTCCGATCCTGTGGAAACAGGGCCTGACGAATATCGGCACGGCGACGACGGCGCCCTCGCTCACCGCACCTGACCGCAAGCCGGACTATTTTGGCTATATGCGGACAATCTACAGCGACCTCGACCAGGGCTTCAACGACGCCGAATGGTTCCACAAGGAGCTGAAGTGCACGACGCTTGCCACCATTCACGATGGCAGCCCCTATGCATCGCAGCTCGCCAAAGCGGCAGCAGACCACTTCAAGGAGCTTGGCGGTGAAGTCGTCGCCGAGGAAGCCATTACCCCGACGGACGTTGATATGCGTCCGGTGCTCACCGGCATCGCCACCAAGAAGCCGTGCGTGCTGTACTTCCCGATCTTCGTTGCCGCTGCAGCGCAGATCGTCCGTCAGGCGCCTGAAATTGCCGATCTCAAGGATACCAAGATCATCGGTGGAAGCTCTTTGGCAGCTCCCGGTCTCCTCGAGGCGGCCGGTGATGCCGCCAAGGGCTTCATCATCACCAACGTCGACGTATCGCCTGAAGCGATGGGCCAGAAGTACCCCGAGTTTGTAAAGGCCTATACCGAAAAATACGGGGAAGGACCGATCAATTCCTTCCACGCCCAAGCCTATGACGCCGGCAAGATTGTTGCCGCAGCGATTGAGAAAGTTGCCAAGAAAGACGACAAGGGCACGACCTTCATCGGTAAGAAGGCTCTGCACGACGAGCTCTTCGCCACGAAGGGTTATGACGGCATCTCCGGCCCGATCAACTGCAACGAGCACGGCCAGTGCGGTGCGTTCAATTTTGCGGTCTATGAGTTCACCGACGGTGATTCTTCGACCTTCGAATTGGGCAAAAATCCGAAGAAGATCTATCCGGTAAAGTAAACTTGGCTTTTCACGCTTAATCAGGCCGGCTGTCCCTTAAGGGAGAGCCGGCCGCTTGGGAATTTCTACTGAGGTGATCGAGATGACGGCGATCGACAAGGTGGCAGCGAAGGCAGGCGTCCCGAGTATCTTCAAGAACTGGCACAAATTCACTTACGTCGATGCCGTTCTCTGGCTTCTGCGCATCTCAGTCATTGCAATTGTCGTGCTCGGCACCATCGGCACGCTGCTCAAGGGCACCTATTCGACATCGCAGTGGTTTTCGTTTTTCATGTTCGGCATCACCATCGGCGGGGTCTATGCGCTGATCGCGCTGGGGTACACGATGGTTTACGGCATACTGCGTCTGATCAACTTCGCCCATGGCGACATCACCATGACCGGTGCATTTTCGGCGTTTTTCCTGGCACGCAGCTTCGACCGCTCCGGATTTCTCGATGCCTATCCGGCAACCTCGATGGTAGCGCTCATGCTTCTCTCCATGGCGGTCTGCACCGCAACGGCATTGATCGTCGAGAGGGTGTGCTATCGGCCCTTCCGTCATGTCGCTTCGCTAGCGCCGCTGATCTGCGCCATTGGCGCCTCCTTTGTCATTCAGCACACCTTTCGCGGAATGTTCGGCAACAGTGTCCGCTCCTATCCCGATCCGGAATGGATGAAAGGCTCCTTCGTATTCGGCGGCCTCTCCATATCAGTGTCCCAGCTTGTCGTTTTGGGGACCGCTCTCACAGCGATGTCATTTCTCTACCTCGTCGTGCAGAGGACCAAGATGGGAACGGCAATGCGCGCCGTGTCGGAGGATCGTGACGCCGCCGCGCTCATGGGCATTGATTCCAACAAGATCATCATTTTCACTTTCGTTCTCGGCGCCTGCATGGCCGGGATCGGCGGCGTTCTTTACTGCTTCGTCTACAAGCAGATCTACTTCTTTTCCGGCTTTCTGCCGGGCATCAAGGCTTTCAGCGCGGCAGTGCTGGGAGGGATCGGCAACATTCCTGGCGCCATGGCCGGCGGCTTTTTCCTAGGTGTAGTGGAATCAATGGGCCCGCCGCTGTTTCTCGATGGCATCGGCATTCCGGCCCCCTATCAGCTGCGCGATCTCATCGCGTTCACGATGCTGGTTCTAGTGCTGGTGTTTCGTCCTCAGGGTCTGTTCGGTGAAGCCTTGGCAAAAAAACGGGCCTGAGAATGCGGTACATGGAAAGCTGGTGAGAGGAGTTCCGAATGTCATTCGAGGTCGTGGCGTCCAGTAGAATCGAAGAGCGCCAGATCGCTCCCTGGCGCCACGCGCTGCAGACCGGGGTGCAGTTCGGATTTCTCGGCATCTTCCTCACCGTTGTCGGGATCCTCGGCATGTTCAACAAGCGGCCGATCATCGTCGGCGAGTTGACGCTCGGCTACGCCACGCTTGGGCTGATCTTTGTCCTTGCCGGAGTTCTCGTGGCAAGGCGCCGCCTGTTTGCCACGCCCACGCAGACCATTGTGGCCGGCCTGGCCGCCGGGGCTGTTGGCGCGGTCGTGTTTGCCCTGTTGCCCACAGTGATGAGCTTCATCAACCTGCGATCGGTGTTCGTATCGCTCGATAATAACATCTACAAAATGCTGACTTTCGGCTTTCCGCCAGCGATGGGTATCGGACTGCTGCTCTGCCTCGGCGCCATACTGGGATTTCTCGGCGCATTGTTGATGGAACTGCCGGAATCCCTGCGCCGGCCGATAGCCGGCGGCTTGATTGCAGCGGGCCTCGCCGGCCTGTTTCAGGAGCTGATCCGGCCAATTCTTGCCAACAGCACCACCACGAAGCCGATACACGACCTGCTCTATACCTGGACCGGCATGACTCTGCGCGGCGCCATCATCATTTTCGGGCTGGTAGCGGCGGGAATCGTGCTGTGGCGCATGAACCGAAAAAGAATTCTGTCGAATTTCAATCAGCTCACACCGATCGCACAATATCGCATCCGGTGGGGATTCATTGCGGCCGCGATCGTCCTTGCCACTCTCTTCCCGATCTATGCCGGCAATTTTATCGGTCAGGTGCTGCTCACCGTGGGCCTGTTCACCTTGATGGGAATGGGACTCAATCTCGAGGTTGGCATTGCCGGTCTCCTCGATCTCGGCTTCGTCGCCTTTTATGCTGTGGGCGCCTATGTCACCGGCCTTCTCATGGCCGACAGTCCTTTCGCGTTGGCCCATCTGTCGTTCTGGGAGGCCATGCCTATCGCGGTCCTCTGTTCGGTCATCATGGGCATCATATTCGGCATTCCGGTGCTGAAAGTCAGGGGCGACTATCTGGCCGTTGCTACCATGGGGTTGGGCGAGATCGTCCGAGTTATCGTTCTGTCGGATGCCGCTGCTCCCCTTCTCGGTGGCGCGAAAGGTGTTCTCCAGATCCCCCGTCCCGAGATAGGCAACATTCATCTGAACAATCCCGTTTATCTTTTCTACCTCACTCTTGTCGCTTCGCTTGTCGCCGCCTATGCCGCCTGGCGTCTTGAAGAATCGCGGCTGGGCCGCGCCTGGAAAGCCATCCGCGATGACGAGGACGTTGCCCAGGCTCTCGGCATTAATCTCATCCAGGTGAAACTTTTGGCTTACGGCCTGGGTGCGGCCTTCGCGGGGCTGGCGGGATCGATCTTCGCTGTGATGCTTGGCTCGATCTACCCGCACAGTTTCCAGCTGATCATCTCGATCAATATTCTGGCTCTGATCATCGTCGGCGGCATGGGAAGCCTGCCCGGCGTGGCGCTTGGGGCGATCGTGCTCATCGGCCTGCCGGAAATGCTGCGCGAGTTCGGAGAGTTCCGCTATCTCTTTTATGGCCTCGCCATCGTGGCGGTGATGCGGCTGAAACCCGAGGGACTGTGGCCCTCGGCATCCAAGCGGCGCGAACTCCGGATCGACGCCGAAACTCTGGCCGTGCAGCAAGGCACGGCCGCCCCGACGCAAAAGACGGCCTGACGCATGCCGGTGCTTCTGCAAACCGTCCAATTAACGAAGCACTTCGGCGGCCTGGTTGCAGTCGACCATTTTGATCTTCAAGTAGCCGAGGGCGCAATCCACAGCATCATCGGGCCAAACGGGGCAGGCAAGACTACCGTCTTCAACTGCATCATGGAATTCTACTCACCTGACGGCGGCGAGATCATCTTTGCCGGCGGCCGCATCGACGGAATAACTCCCGACCGGGTCGCATCGGCAGGAATAAACCGCACCTACCAGAATATTCGGCTTTTCCGAAATCTCACTGCCATCGAGAACATCCTGGTGGGCATGCATCTTCACCTCAAGTCCACCTGGATCGGTGCTCTGTTCAACACCTCCGCAACCCGGGCCGATGAGCAACAGGCGCATCACGAAGCAACCCGGATCCTTGAATTCGTGGGCCTGCGCGGGCGGGGCGACGTCGTCGCCCGCAACCTCGCCTATGGCGAACAGCGGCGGCTGGAGATCGCCCGCGCCCTGGCCACGCGTCCGCGGCTGTTGATGCTCGATGAGCCGATGGCCGGCATGAATCCCCGCGAAAGCCTCGACATGATGGGATTTGTGCGTCGTGTCCGCGACGAGCGCTCCGTCACCATCCTGCTGATCGAGCATTCCATGCGGGTCGTCATGGGCATTTCCGACCGGGTGACTGTGCTCGATCACGGCGTGAAGATATCTGAAGGCACGCCCACCGAGGTGCAGAACGATAAGAAGGTCATCGAAGCCTATCTGGGTATCCAGCAGGAAAGAAGGCTGAAATAGATGGCCCTCCTGGAAGTCAAGGATCTGCATGTCTATTACGGAAAGATCCATGCTCTAAAGGGCGTCTCCCTTGAGCTCGGCAAGGACCAGATCGTCACCCTCATAGGCGCCAATGGTGCGGGCAAGAGCACGACGCTGAAGGCGATTTCCGGAATTCTAGGCGCGAGCGAGGGCCAGATCACTTATGACGGCGAGTCTCTGCGCAACATTGCGGCCCACCACATTGTCGGCAAGGGCATCGTCCAGGTGCCTGAAGGCCGCCGCATCTTCAGCCGCCTGACCGTCGCCGAGAATCTCAAGATCGGTGCCTTCCTTCTCTCCGATAAGAAATGGATCGCCGATGCCGAGGAACGCGTGCTCGAGCTCTTCCCTCGAATCCGCCAGCGCCTCAAGCAGATCGCCGGAACCCTGAGCGGCGGCGAGCAGCAGATGCTTGCCATCGCACGCGGCCCCATGTCCAACCCCCGCGTGCTGCTCCTGGACGAGCCGAGCATGGGCCTTGCGCCGATTCTCGTTCAGCAGATTTTCGACACGATAATTGGTATCCGCAAGAGTGGCATCGCCGTGCTTCTCGTCGAACAGAACGCCTTTCTTGCCCTGCAGATTGCCGACTACGGCTATGTCATCGAAACCGGAGCGATCAGCCTAAAGGGCACGGGTGCCGAACTGCTCGACAATCCGCAGGTCAAGGAAGCCTATCTGGGTTGATGCCGATGGATATCGCGGGAAAAGCCATTGTCGTGGTCGGAGGCGCAAGCGGTCTGGGACTTGCCACCACCGGCCTATTGGCCAAGGCTGGAGCGGAGCTTGCCGTCATCGACGTCAACCCGTCATCATTGCAGCGCTGTATCGCAGCGCTCGCCTCGCCAGCCAACATTGTCCACGGAGTTTGCGGAGACATCGTGCCCAAGGCCGAGGCCGTGAAACTCGTGAGAGCGGCC
>DATFOT010000370.1:0-5627 GCA_035265265.1 Aestuariivirgaceae bacterium
ACAACTATTGGGTTTGCGAACCTTGGGAGCCCGATAGCTGCCTTGGTCGCGGAACAGAGCGGCCCAAAAATCGTTATCGTGAGCTGACATCGGTTCTTCGCCTTCTCTCCAGCTCGGATCCCTCAAGCGATCCGTTCCGCCAGCAGTCCGCCGCAAGCAATAGTTCGGTCAGATCACGGTAGCGTTGGCCGTCGAGTCCCGTCAGGTTTTTTACCCGCTCTATCCGAGTATAAATTGTATTAGGATGTCTTCCCAGGGTTCGTGCAGCCTTTTGTACATTAAGGTCTGCATCTGCCACTGCCCGCAGTGTCTGGATGAGAGTGCCTCCGGCTTTCACGTCGGCGCTGACAAGAGCGGCAACCCAGTTTGGCGGCACCTTCTGCAGGTAATCGTTGCCATGATGGATCAGCAAATCGCGAAGTGGCAAATCGGAAAATTGTACGACACGGTTTGTAACATTGGCCAAGTCGAGGGCAATTGTCGCCTGATGAAGTGCCTTGGGAAGATAGGAGGTTGACGGTTGATCAGCACTGATCCCGATCAGCACGGCCGGACCAATGACAAGGAACAAGGGACGAATGCGATCTGCAAGATTCGACTGTGGGGTCGTCCATCCTGATTGGCGCCGCTTGTCGGAAAGCACGGCAACTACCAGATTGTTGCGAATACCGGTGAGAATGCGAATCGAGGTGCCGGCCATCGCTTCTGCTATTGAGTTCACAATCCGCTGCGTGCGTGCGGAGGATTCCATTTCAGCGGGGTTGATAGACTGCACAGCAGCAACGCAATAGGCCTGTCGCTGCTCGAGGTATCCTGCGCGCTTCAGGAGCTGTGCCACGCGCCCATCGGATTCGTCATACCCACTTAGCAGAATGTTCAACAGCTCGGTTCGGCGATCACCTTCGGCTTCTGCCAATATTCGTGTGTAGGCGACATACTCTGACGCGATAATGGAGCTACTAATGTTTGTGTATTCGACGGCAAAATCTGCGACCGCGGATAGAGCTTCATCCTTAGATTCCATAGCGAGCGCGGCATCGCGCAGCCAGATAACGAAAGTTCTGTGGCCGTAGCGGTATGCATCCAGCATCGCCTCCAGAGGAAATCGCTGTTCCGCCCGTCGACGCGCATGGGCTCTGATGAATTCGAAATCACCTATCTTGCCACCTGCAAACAGCCGCAGTATTTCCTGAATATGCTCGGCCACATGAGCGTCCAGCCCAGGCAGGATTTCCGGGTTGCCGGAGATGGAAAATGCGGGGATCTGCGCCAGCACCTCATGACGAAGCTTTCCCGCCGCTGTTGACTTGCTCGCTTCGAGTGCCGCAGCGGCCTGAGGAATGACTCTGATCTCAGCAAGTAAATTCACAATGCGTTGCAGGGAATTTTTCTGCGGAGTCATGAGTTTTTGTAGAGTATTCACATTGGTCGGGCTGGTTTTACCATGGGAATGCCCATTTTCAACCAGCAGAAATGTCGATATTTACCAGTGGTGTGATTTGGATCGGACAACAGAGGAAGATACAAATGGCGAAATATTTGTTCGTATATCACGGTGGTGGAGGTGCTCCATCGAGCTCTGACGAGGTTAAGAAAATCATGGATGCCTGGGGCGAGTGGTTTGGCTCCATGGGCTCTGCGGTCATCGATGGTGGCAATCCAGTTGGAAAATCCAGCACCGTAAAACCGGATGGATCCCTGGTCAGCGGCGGCGGAGCCAATCCAGTGAGCGGCTACAGTCTCATCGAAGCTTCAACCCTCGAAGACGCACACAAGAAAGCAAAGGGTTGCCCGTTGCTAAAACGTGGCGGGACGATCGAGATTGCTCAAGCACTCGACATGTAGCTTCACGCTTCGTGACGGTTGCGCCAGAGGTTCCAGCGATTGCGGATTTTCACCGCGCAATCATAGAACGGCTGCGGCGGCAGCCGCTCCGGCCTGCCCAAAGCCTCGATATCGGCAATCAACGAATTATCCTCGCCGCAGGCCATGTCCGCGGCAAGGAGTCCTGAAATAGTGCCATTCGTCACGCCCACAGCGTTCTGACACACGGCAGTCCAGATATTCGATGCGGCGCGGCCGAAACCCGGTGCGCCATTCCGCGACAGGCAGATATAGCCAGCCCATGTGGACTCGAAGGTCACTTCGGGAAGTATCGGAAAGCGCCTAAGAAAAGCGCGCCGGTGCTTCCTGCGCGCCCTGGCAAGGTCGCGGTCGGCAATGCCATGCGATGGGTTGTAGACCATGTGATGAGCGATGAGAATCCGATGATCCGGCGTGTAGCGCATGGTCGTCGAAACGAAGGCGTTGGCCGGGGTCAACCCCCAATCCGCGGCGCCGGCAAGGGCGGCGCCTTCGCTCTTTGTCAGCGGCCTCGTCAGGCTCGCGTAGGTTGCGAAGCGCAGAAGATGGCGGCGGAGAAAACCGAACTCAGCGGCAAAGCCGTTCACAGCCAGGATCATGCGCGGCGCCTGAATGAAGCCATGCGGCGTGGCCAGCTCGATGTCCCTGCCGTATTCGGCAACCACCACCGGGGAATTTTCATAGAGGCTAACATTGCCCGGCAGCGTTGTGGCGAGACCACGGGTAAGTGCTGCTGGGTTGAGGAGAACGCATCCAGGCGTATAGACCGCGGAATGATAATATGGCGTGCCGAGCTCGCGCTCCACCTCCTGGCCGCTGAGCCAGCGCAGAGGTTCGCCCAGCGCGCCGAGTTCGGTCGCGAAGGGCTTGAGAATCTCCTCCGTTCCCCTGGCAGAGACAGCCGCGTGATAGCGTCCCCGGCGCGACCAGCTGCAGTCGATCGCGCAGCTTCTCATCACCGTCTCGAGATGGTTCATGGCGGCGCGATTGAGCCTCATGTGGCGGCGGGAGGTATCAAGCTGGCCCGGAGAAGCGCCGACATCATTCGGCAGATCGATGGCAAAGCCGGCATTGCGGCCGGAGGCATTTTCGCCGATCTCATGAGCTTCTAGCAGGGCGATGGAATCGGTCGGCCGGTTTTCCGCGAGCCGCCGCGCCGCGGCGAGGCCAGCGAATCCCGCTCCGATCACTATCCAATCGGCGCGCTTGCGGCCCTCGAGGACAGGCATGGGCGTGCGCGAAGGCAGAATGCGATTCCAGCCATTGCAGGCATCAATGCTGGGAAGAAACGAAATGGCTGTCATGGCGCCTCGCCGAAGGACCGGCCGGACCGCGTTCAGACCGGCAGCGCAGTTCGCTACTCCGCGACACGCACTTCCGCTCCCGACATGTGCCGGTCGACCACCCGTTGGAGAAGAGGGGCATAATAGCCGAATGGCGGCGTTTTCATACCCGGAACCTTGCCGCCCTCGTCCCACTGCCGAACGGCAACCGCCTGGCTGTGATATGGATCGCGACGGAATTCGGCGATCTCGGCAGGCGACATCGGACCGCCCTGGAGCTTCAGCGTGGCAACCGAGGCGGGCGACAGCTTGGCGAAATAGCCGGCATCGGTTGCGCAGAGATAACGCTTGGCGGCGACGTGGAGGCGAACACAGGCGATGACGAGAGGCGGAAAAAATCCCTGCAGGACGCGGGCACCTGCTTCGTCGTGCAGATTGTCGATGCCGCGATCGATATAGTCGTCGCCGAATTCATTGGTGTAGTGGCCTATGTCGTGGAGGAGCGCTGCGGCAACCAGGTTCTCATCGGCACCGGCTCCTTCGGCCAGGACTGCGCTCTGCAGCATGTGCTCCGACATGGTCACGGCTTCGCCGAGGTAGGATTCCGACCCGCGCCTCTCGAAAATATCGCCGATGAAGGGAATAATGGTCCGTGCGCTGAGTTTTGGGGATGTCATTGCGCGGCTTCCGTCAATTCTTCCTCCTCGATTGCAGCCAAAGTGGACAGCAGCCCGTCCTTATCGGCGTAACAGCCCTGAAGCCAGCGCTTGCCGGTGCCTGAGAATGCCTTTCGCGCATGCAGCACGCGCGTATTGTCGATGATGAACAATTCACCCGGCGCGAGCTTGAATGTGACCGCCATTGCCGGATCCTCTATGCATTCGGCGAAACGCCGGCAGGCTTTGTAGTAGCCCGGCATGTCGTCGAAAGGAACATCGGTTACGGCGGCGAGCGATCGGTTGTTGAATCGCACGGCAATGAGTTCGCCATCCGGGCCCAACTCGATGAGCGGTCGCTTGGCCCGCAGCCGCACGCCGGGGATGCCGGCATATTCGAAGCGCGCCGGATAGGACGAAAGAAGCCGGAGATATGCGGGTTCCTCAGAAGCCAGAATTTCAACGACCTTGAAACCATCGACCACGAGCGACTCCCCGCCGTCCACGGAATTTTCGAGACAGGCGAGAAGCTGCAAAGTCGGAACCGGATCGCGGTAAGGATTATCAGTATGGGCCTGAAGACCGAGATTGGTATAGGCAAGATTGCTCGGATTCACCTCGGCTCGGACCTCGAACCAGCGGCCGTAGTTGGTTTCTCGTACATAGCCGAAGCTTTCAGCGACCTTGCACAGGAAACCGTTTTCCGACGGGACGTCGGTCAAAAGCGCAAAACCGTAGCCGCGCACCGCGGAAAGCCAGGCGCCGAGCGCGGCGCGGTCGCGCGCGACGATGCGCCAGCTGGCGGTTGGGATCTTCGCCTGGAGCGAACCGTCCCAGCGGTCGATGACAGGATCGGTCCAGGCGGGAGCACGCCGATGAGAGTTATCATAGCAGTGCGCCTTCAGCCAAGGCAGCGAGAAGCTTACCGCTTTTTCTTCCGGCCGGAATTTGATCTCGAGGCGGCTACCATCGACCATGGCGGAGGCGAGACGGATATCCGCCGGCTGATCGAGAATGGTGATGAGGCGCTGCCCGTTGCCTGGACTTCGGGTGTCGGGATCGGGCGAATTGTCGCGAAGCCAATTGGCGTGAAACCGAGAGCGGCCGCCATTCGTCCAGAACAGCTCCAGAGCGGTTCCATCCTCGAGGATGCGGGCAGTGGTCATGGGACGCCTCTCAAGTGGCCGGCGGAACCCAGGATGATTGCAAATGCGGCCCGAGGCAAATAGTCTTTCGCGGGTGCGAGAATGACATGACAACACCGGCGAAGCAGCTTTCAAGGCTCCTTGCGAGCACCAGATGCCATATCATGCCGTGCTGCTGGGATGCGCTTTCGGCCCGGCTCATCGAACAGGCAGGATATGATTTCACCTTCATGTCGGGATTTGCAGTTTCAGCCGCCCGAACGGGAGAGCCGGACACCGGGTTGATCTCCTTCGGCGAGATGATCGACCAAGGCCGAAACATCTGCTCGGCCGTTGCCATTCCGGTCATCGGCGATGGAGATACGGGCTACGGCAATGCGCTGAACGTAAGACGCACGGTTGCACAATATGCAAAGGCCGGCTTCGCGGGCGTGATGATCGAGGACCAGCTAAGCCCGAAGCGCTGCGGACATGTGAAGGGCAAGCAGGTGGTGGAGCGGAACGAGGCGCTCACGCGGGTTCGCGCCGCCGTTGACCAGCGGGAGGCCGGCAGCGACATATTGATCGTGGCACGGACGGATGCACGCGGTCCATTGGGGCTCGAGGAAGCCCTGTGGCGCGCCCGGGCCTTTGCCGATCTCGGTGCGGATATATTGTTCGTGGAGGCTCCGCAAACAGAG
>DATFOT010000371.1:0-11188 GCA_035265265.1 Aestuariivirgaceae bacterium
ATAGGCCTCGGTGAGCGACGCCGGCAGAAAGGCGGCCATCGCGGCTTCGGGAATTGGACCGCGCTCGGCGCGGGCCTGCGCAAGCCGCTCCTGGGCGATGCCGATGAGCTTCCCGATTACTCGCGCCAACGCCTCCCGTGGCGTGCCGGCGAGGAGATCACTCGGCTGGAGCCCCTCCAGGGCCAGGAGATCACGCGGCACGAAGCACTGGCCGCGGGCCCGCTGCAGAGGCAGAGCGCGCAGGAGGCCGGCCAGCCCATAGGCGACGCCGGCATATCCCGCAGCCCCTGCGGCCATCGCCGCCTCCTTACCCGCCAGTATCATCGAGGCGAGCTGAATGAGCATGGATGAGGTCTCGCCGAGATAACCTTCAAGCTCGGTGAGCGTGGGCATCGGATCATCGTAAAGATCGAAGCGCCTGGCTTCGATCAGCCCCATGAGCGCCGGGATCGGCAATGACCCCGCTTTTACGGCTGCGCTGACCGCGCCAAGCACCGGATGATCGGCCGAACCGTCCACGCCGAGAGAGCCGAGCGCTTCCGACCACCATTGCAGGCGCACTTCTCCCGCCATTGGCTGGCTGATCGATTCACGCACCCGAGCGATCTCGTAATTGAACGCATAGAGCGCCCACAGATGCGGGCGCTTGTCCTCGGGCACGAACAAGCTCGCTAGATAACGATCCTTGTCGTGGCGGCGCACGATGTCACGGCAATAGGCGGTCGCGCCTGCCTGAATGCTCATACCGCAATCAGCGCGGCGGCCGGCGGACGGTCCTCCGCCAGGAGAATGTTGTAAGTGCGCACACCAGCCCCCGTGTCCATCGCCTCGACGGCCACGCCGCCATCCTTGAGATAGTGCACGACAAACTGCGGCAGGAGGGACATGGCCCGCCCGGTACCGATCAGAAGGAAGGTGAATTGGGATTTCTCGGCAATTATCGGCGCAAGATCGTCTGAAGTGATGTCGGTCACTGCGGCCGGACGCCAGCCGTGAATGCCGCTCGGCAGAATGAGCAGCGAGCCGCTGTGCGTCATCCCCGCAAAGCGGAAGCCCCCGTCGCCATAGGCCTCTATGGCTGCGTGCGAGGGAAGATGGGGCCTGCCGATCAGGGCCTTGACTTCTCGCCCTGCGGGCTGGCTTCCCGCACGGAGCCGAGAAGGATCATGACCGGAGCGGCGACGAACAGCGACGAATAGGTGCCGATCAGAACACCGAAGATCATCGTGAAGGTGAAGCCGCGGATCACTTCGCCGCCGAACACATAAAGCGACACGAGCGCAATCAGCGTCGATGTTCCGGTGATGACGGTGCGCGCGAGTGTCGAGTTGAGCGCCTCGTCGATGAGCTCGACGAAGGGCTTTTTCTTGAACTTGCGAAGATACTCCCGGATACGGTCATAGATCACCACCGTGTCGTTCAAGGAATAGCCGATGATGGTGAGGATGGCCGCGATGATGTTCAAGTTGAACTCAATGCGCAAGATCGACAAAACTCCGATCGTGATGATGACGTCGTGCAGAAGCGAGGCGACGGCGCCCACGGCGAACTGCCACTCGAAGCGAAACCAGATGTAGATCAGCACCATGATGATCGCCAGCACCACCGCGATCGTGCCGCCCTGCGTCAGCTCGGCGGAGACTTTGGGACCCACGACCTCGACCCTGCGAATCTCGACGTCCTTGCCGAGTGCCGCCGTGACCCTGCTCACCGCCGCGCTTTGCTGCGCTTCTCCGCCCGCCTGGTTCTCGACGCGAATCAGAACGTCATTGGGCGCGCCGAATTCCTGCAACTCCGTCTCGCCGAGATTTAGGCCGGATATTCTTTCGCGCAGGTCGGTGATGGTCACGCCCGGTGGCGTGCGGACCTCGATCAGCGTCCCGCCCTTGAAGTCGATGCCGTAGTTCAGCCCATGGGTGAAGAAAATCAGGATCGCGACGACGCACAGCACGCCCGACAGGAAAAAACCGTAGCGCGAGTACCGCATGAACGGCAGTTTGGTGTCGTCGGGAATGAAGCGAATTCCGCTGAACATGAGCACCTTTCCGAAATCTAGAGCGGAACCGTCTTGGGACGGCTCCAGCTAAGCCAATAAGCGATGATCAATCGCGACAGCGTGAAGGCGGTGAACACCGTCGTGAGGATGCCGAGGCCGAGAGTGACGGCAAATCCGCGTACCGGGCCCGAGCCGAGGCCGAACAGCACGGCAACGGCGATGAACGTCGTGAGATTGGCATCGACGATAGTGGCCAGAGCGGCGCGAAAGCCGGTCTCGATCGCGCTGACCGGCGAACGCCCGCCGCGCCATTCCTCGCGGATGCGCTCATACACCAGAACGTTGGAATCGACCGCCATGCCAAGCGTGAGCAGCAGCCCGGCGATGCCGGGAAGCGTCAGGGTAGCGCCGAGCGCAGACAGGAGCCCGACCAGCATCGCCAGATTCGCAAAGAGCGCGACATTGGCGATGAGCCCGAAGAAACCGTAACCCGCCAGCATGAAGATGACGACCCCGGCCGTGCCGATAAGCGTGGCGACTACGCCGGCGCGGATGGAATCGGAGCCGAGACTTGGGCCCACCGTGCGTTCCTCGACCACGGTAAGCTTTGCCGGCAGCGCGCCTGACCTCAGCACGATGGCGAGGTCGCTGGCTTCCTGCGTGGTGAACCGGCCCGATATCTGCCCCGTGCCGCCGAGGATCGGCTCGTTGATGACCGGGGCGCTGACCACCCTGTTGTCGAGCACGATGGCGAATGGCTTGCTGACATTTTCCTGGGTTAGCCTGCCGAAACGCAGCGCCCCTTTTTGATTGAACCGGAAGCTCACCACCGGCTCGTTGGTGCGCTGGTCGAAGGTGGGCTGCGCATCGGTCAGATCCTCGCCGTCCACCGTGGCGCGGCTCGAGGTTTGAACCCACAATATCTGCTGCTGATTATCCCGGTCGGGCACTTCCTCGCAATCAGGCGGCGGACGGTCGGTCGCAGACTGTGGCTGCGATTCGCATACCAGTCGGAACTGCAGCTTCGCCGTCTGGCCGAGCAATGCCTTTAGCCGGTCGGGATCCTGCAGGCCCGGCACCTGGATCAGTATCCGGTCGACGCCCTGGCGCTGGATCGTCGGCTCTGTCGTTCCGAGCGCGTTGATGCGCTTGCCGATGATTTCCAGCGATTGCTGTATGGCCCGCCCGACCTTCGCATCGAGCCCCGCCTGGGTGATGCCGAACACGATGAGGTCGTTGTTGCGGCGAAGCTCGAAGTCGTTGCTGAGGCCACCCGTATCGAAAAGGCCCGAGCTCACAGGCTGCGAGAGCCGGCGCAGAGCCTCCACTGCCCGGTCGGCCTGCCCGGGATTGGTGATGCGCACGCTGACCCCCTTGTTCACCCGGCCAAGCCCCGTATAGGTGATCTTCTGCTCGCGCAGCGTCTGGCGGATGTCGGCGATCAATTGCTTGGCAAGCTGGCCTTCGAGTTCATTCCGGTCGACCTCGAGCAGCACATGCGATCCGCCCTGCAGGTCGAGGCCCAGCACCAGGGGCTTGAGGCCATTGACCAACGGCAGCCTCTGCCAGGTGTCGTGACCTACCAGATTTGGCAATGCGAAAATCATGCCCAGCGCGACAGCAAATAAGATCGACAACGCTTTCCAGCGCGGAAAATTCAGCATCGGCCTGCAACTATTCCAAGAAAACTTTTCACTCTATTTCTTCGTTGCTTTCGCGGTTTCTGCCTGTTTCACGGGCTCGCCCTTGGTGCGGACTTCGGTGAGCGCATTCTTCATGATCCGCACCTGCACGCTCTCGGCGATATCCACCAGGACCTCGTTGTCATCGACGACTTTGGCGACCTTGCCGACGAGACCCCCCGAGGTCACCACCGTATCGCCGCGCCTGACGTTCTTAACCATTTGCTGGTGATCGCGCATCTTGCGCTGCTGGGGCCTGATAAGGAGAAAATAGAACACCACCATGATCAGCAGCAGCGGCAGCATCATGCCGAAAATATCGTTGACGCCGGGCGCCGCGCTGGTCTGGGCAAAGGCAGGTGTGATGAACATGAATATGCTTTCGTTTCGGTGGGAGGAGCCGCCTCTGGACCTCGCGATGGGCGGAATATAGCGATCGAGCCCCCTTTTGCAACTGCAAGGAGCGGCTTGCTTGCCCCACGAAGTCTGCGAGGCTAAGGAGAGCCATGGCAAGGGCGAAGGATAAATCTCTGGTTGATCTCCTCACCCGCATGGCGGCTGCGCTCGACCGGCTGGCCCCCGCCGTTCCCGAAGCCACGGATTTCGGCGCCGCCGATGCCTTCGTATGGCACTGGGATCGCTCCGCGCTCGAACCGGTGCCGCGCGTCAACCGTGTCGCGCTGCCCCTGCTCAAGGCGATCGATCAGGTCCGCGACATTTTGATGGAGAACACCAAGCGTTTCGCCGCCGGACTGCCGGCCAACAACGCGCTCCTGTGGGGTGCACGCGGCATGGGCAAGAGTTCGCTCGTCAAGGCTGTCCATGGCGAGGTGGCGAAACATGCCAGGGGCCGGCTCAAGCTCGTGGAGATCCATCGTGAAGATATTGAAAGCCTGCCCCGGCTCATGGCCCTGCTCCGGCCCGAAAAGCAGAGGCGCTTCATCGTTTTCTGCGACGATCTGTCCTTCGATGCCGAGGACACGTCCTACAAATCCTTGAAAGCCGCGCTCGAGGGCGGCATCGAAGGCCGTCCCGACAACATGATCTTTTACGCTACCTCCAACCGCCGCCACATCCTGCCCAGGGACATGGCGGAGAACGAGCGCTCGACTGCCGTCAATCCCCATGAGGCCGTGCAAGAGAAGGTGTCGCTGTCTGACCGTTTCGGCCTGTGGCTCGGTTTCCACAATTGCTCGCAAGACGATTATCTCGCGATGGTCGTGAGTTACGCCCGTCACTTTAAGCTCGAAATTGCTGAAGCAGAGCTGTCGGCCAGGGCGATCGAATGGTCGGCGACGCGTGGCAGCCGCTCGGGCCGGGTGGCTTGGCAGTTCATCCAGGATTTGGCGGGGCGCATGGGCGTCCACCTGGAATAGCCGCCGTCCGCGCCGGAACCAAGCGGTTCTCCTCGCGTTTCGCTTGGTCGGGCCGCCTCACGCCCGCTCATAACGAGGGTCGATATCATGCTGAAATTCGTCATCCCGGGACTATCCGCCTTTGCCCTGATTTCCCTAATCGCGCTGCCCGCGCCGGCCTTCGCCGAAACCGTGAAAATGAAGGCCGACCTCAAAGCCTCCGAAGAGGTGCCGCCTACCGAAAGTTCCGGCGCCGGCACAGCCGAAATTACGCTGGACACCGACGCCAACAAGGTGAGCTGGAAGGTCACTTCTGAAAATTTGACCGGCGATGTCGCGGCCGCGCATTTTCACGGCCCAGCCAAGGTTGGCGAAAACGCTCCCCCTGTCGTCGATATATCGGGCAAGCTTAACGAAGGCTCCGCCGATGTGACCGCCGATCAGCTGCAGATGATCCGCGAGGGCAACACCTACATCAACATTCACACCGCGAAATATCCCGACGGGGAAATCCGCGGTCAGGTGCTGCAACTCGAATAGCCGCATGCGCGTATGACGAGATGCGCGGGTCGTGCCCGCGCATCTGCCCGTCAGGCATATTCCTTTTCGATCGCGAGCCATTCCTCCGGCGTCTTGCCGGTGGGAATCATCGCCCCCTTCTGATAGGCGGGGCGGGATTTCAACGCCACATGCCAGCGCTCGATATGCGGCAGCACCGGCCGCTGCCATTCGAAACAGGTGAGCCGCCACACCATCACGCCGAGCGGAACATCGCCGAAGCTCAGCCTCTCGCCCGCCAGGAAGGACGAGCTTGCGAGCGCCGCATCGGCAATCGGCAGGAGCTTGTGCAGCTGCTCCGTGGCCTGCTGGCTCACCTCCCTGTTGCGGCTCTCAGGCGCGGTGCGCACCGACTGGAAGAACAGCGCCACCATCGGTGGCCCGATATTGAGCTGCGCCCAATCCATCCACTGCTCGGCCCCGGCGAGCGCGCCAGGTTCGCGAGGGCGAAGATTTCCCTCGCCATATCGTGCCGCCAGATAGCGGACGATGGCATTGGACTCGAATATCGTTATGTCGCCGTCGCGCAGCACAGGCACGAGCCCCATCGGGTTCATCGTCTTGAAGTTCGCCGTATTGGTGCCGCCATAGGAACCGGCCGCATTGTGCCGCTCATAGCCAAGACCGAGTTCCTCGAGCGCCCAGACCACTTTCTGGACGTTCATGCTGTTGCGCCGGCCCCAAAGCGTGATCATGATCGTTCTAAGGTCCTTCTGCTGGCCGAAACAATTGGGTTCTGTCGTGATCCATTTGCCGGGTCATTGCAAGCCGGAACGCGGCGACAGAGAGCGCTTTGCCGCTGCGATGCGCCTATAGGACGCCTCGATCTGCTCGCGGCTGATCCGGCCGTCTTCCACCGCACCAACCAGAGCCCGCGTAACCTTCTCGACGAGGTCCTGATCGGGCGCGGCCCTGTTCGCGGACAAGAGCAGGTCGTTGCCTGCAGCTGCCGCCCTGACGAATGCCTCTTCCCTTCCATAGCGCTCGCGCACCGCCGCCATGTCGAGATCGTCGGTGATGATGAGTCCGTTGAACGCAAGCTCCTCGCGCAGCACATCGGTGACGGCGCGCCGCGACAGGCTTGTCGGCGCATCCCCGTCAGAGAACCCCTCTATGATGAGATGCCCAACCATGACCATTGGAACGCGAGGCTCCTCCTCCATGAGCGATCGGAACGGTGCCAGCTCCTGCTTCTGCCACCGGGTTGCGGGATTTACGGCCCTGTCGTGCGGGTCGCTGTCCCCCGAACCGTGGCCGGGAAAGTGCTTAGCTGCGGTGAGAACCCCCGCCTCCCGATGCGCCGCGACGAAGGCGCGCCCGAAGGAAGCGACGACCTCCGGCCTTTCGCCATAGCTGCGCGCGAGCCTGCCGATGATCGGGTTGTCTGGATTGAGATCGAGATCCGCCACCGGTCCGAAGTTGACAGTGATGCCTTCGGCAACTAGCTGCCGCGCCTGCTCGGCATAGAGCGCATAGGCCGTTTCGACGTCCGTTCCGGCCACGGTCTTCGCTGCGGGCAGGCCCAGGAAGCCCTTATAGGGTGAGAGCCTCTGCACCGCGCCGCCTTCCTGGTCGACAGCAATCAGCGGTGGAAACATTCCCCCTGCCCCGCGAAGCGCCCCCGTCAGCTCCCGCAGCTGCTCCGGTGACTCGATATTGTCGCCGAGCAGCAGAACGCCGCCGATCTCTCCCTGGCCGATCATCTTCGCGATGCGCGCCGGCCATTCTTCCTGAACCGAAGTGCCCGGAAAGCCGATGACCAGCATCTGGCCGATCATCGCCCTCAGTTGCGCCCGTGCCGCTGATTCCGGATCGGGAACGATCGGGCCATGCGGAGCGACCAGCAGCGCCAGCACCATCGATGCCAGGACCGCTGTCGCGGCGAGCCATGGAGCGGCAAGCCACAGCAGGCGTTCTCTTCTGGCGAAGTGCATGGACGAGAACTGAACCGGTAAATATGCCTTTTTTGGGTTGAAACCCATGGCGGATTCGGCAACAACAGGCGCCCGCCATGGGGATGGATCGCGATGCGTCTCAACGATTTCAAGGCTCTGACATTCGACTGTTACGGCACGCTGATTGATTGGGAGACCGGCATGATCGAGGCGCTGAAGCCGCTGACGCAGCGCCTCACGCCGCCCCTGTCGCGAAATCAAATTCTCGAAGCGCACGCCCGGCTCGAATCGCGCCAGCAGGTCTTCACGCCCGCCATGCGCTATCGCGACCTCCTGGCCGTCGTCTACAAACGCCTGTCGGAAATGTGGGCAGTGCCAACCTCCTGGGATGACTGCAAGGCCTATGGAAAATCGATCAAGAACTGGCCGGCCTTCCCTGACTCAGCCGATGCGCTGCGATATCTCAAGCAGCACTACAAGCTCGTCATCCTGTCGAATATCGACAACAAGTCCTTCGCCTATAGCAACAAGAAGCTGCAGGTGTCGTTCGATGCGGTCTATACCGCGGAGGATATCGGCTCATACAAGCCCGATAGCCGAAACTTCGAATATATGATCGAACGGCTTGTCGATGACGGAATTGGCAAGCGCGATATCCTGCACACCGCCGAAAGCCTGTTCCACGATCATAAGCCTGCCAATGCGCATGGCCTCGCTTCTTGCTGGATCTACCGCAGGCATGGCGAGGAGGGTTTCGGCGCGACCATCGATCCCGGTGCGCAGCCGCACACCGACTTCCGTTTTACTTCGATGAAGGAGCTGGTAAAGGCCCACAAGGCCGAACGCGGGGCGTGAGGATCCTAATTCGTCCCGTCATTCCGGCGAATGCCGGAACCAGCTTGATCTACTTTGGCACGACACCGCCCTTACGCAGCCCATCCACAATCTTTTCGAAATCCCCGGGGTTTTTGAAGGGCAGCACAGTCCGGCGGTACTCCAGAGAATAGTCAGGGTTGACACGGAACACCTCCTGCCATTCTGCCCGTGCCTCTTTGTTGCGGCCCTGGTGCCCGTAGCACGCAGCCAGAAGTTCGCGGGAGACATCAGTGTTCGGATTACGGATAAGCCGCCGCTTCAGTAGATCAATAGTCTCGTCGTAACGACCGAGTTGGAACATGGCCAGTCCCTTCAAATGCAGCCACAAATCCGGGTAATACGGGTCCAGGGCCATGGCCCGGTCGAAACTTTCGAGCGCCTCTTCGGGTCTGCCCGAATAGGTCAAGGCGGAGGCGAGAACTTCGTGGCCGATGGCAAGATTTGGATCGAGTGAAATCGTGCGTTCAGCTTCACGGATCGCCCGGTCATGCCGCCGCATATACAAATTGACGAGGGCCAGCGCCCAGTGCGCATAAGGATACTGGTCGTCGAGTGCTGCCGCCTGTGCTGCATTGTTTTCCGCTAATTCCAGGGACTGGGCAGGGTCAGCACTCCATCGGTTCATGTAATCAAGGCCATGCGCGATGGCTACGAACGCATAAGGAGGAGCAAATTTACGGTCCAGGCCGATGGCTCGTTCAAACAGTTCCTTGGCCTGAACATTGGCCGCCTTTGTGAGCCGCCGAAATTGTTCGCGGCCACGCATGAAACAGTCATAAGCTTCCAGATTGTCGGTATGCTCGGCGGTAATTCGTTGCCTGTCCCTCTCCGTTAGATTAAGTGCCAAGGCGCCGACGATGTGCCGGGTCACATCATCCTGGACGTCGAAGATGTCGATCAACTCTCGGTCAAAACGCTCTGCCCAAAGATGTCCGCCGCTGGCCGCATCGATGAGCTGTGCGGTGATCCGGACCCTATTGCCGGATTTGCGCACGCTGCCCTCAAGCACATAGCGTATGCCGAGGCTCCGCCCTACCTCCTGAATATTCACGTTCTTGCCTTTGAAGGTGAAGGACGAATTGCGGGCGATCACGAAAAGCTGCGACAACTTTGAGAGAGCGGTAATGATATCCTCGGAGATGCCGTCGGCGAAATAGTCCTGCTCCGGGTCGCCGCTCATGTTGTGGAATGGCAGGACGGCGATAGAGGGCTTGTCGGAAGGCCTTGGGGCCGCGACCGCCGCAATCGGTTTCGTCTCCGGTATAGGCTTCACATCCCCGCCGAGGCCCACCCGCAACGAATAGACGCGCATCGGGTCGGTGATATTTTTCAGCTTGGTTTGGCCGAGATCACTGACCGAGAGATCGAGTCTCGCCTTCACCTGGCGATAGGCGTCCTCTGAGAGGCAAATGGCACCTGGACTGGCGACACCCTCCAGCCTTGCCGCGATGTTGACGCCATCCCCCATAAGATCCCCGTCACTTTCCTCAACAACATCTCCCAAATGGATGCCGATGCGAAACTCGATCCGCCGGTCCTCCGGCACCCCGGCATTGCGCTCGATCATCGCGTTCTGCACCTCGATGGCACAGCGCACCGCATCCACCACGCTGCGGAACTCAACGATGGCTCCGTCACCCGTGCGCTTGACCACCCGGCCTCTGTGCACGGCGATCGTGGGATCGATCAGGTCGCTGCGCAGCGCTCGCAGCCGCGCCAGTGTCCGGTCCTCGTCAGCGCCGGCAAGCCGGCTGAATCCGACGACATCGGCGGCGAGGATGGCTGCGAGTTTTCTTTGCTCCGGCATTTATTCTTGTTCTTCCTTCCGTTGGCTCTCGAACTTTCCCCGAGCGAGACCCAATATGCAAGACCCGCTGGCGATATTACACGCTCAGACGGCTGTGGTCGGTTCGCAGGAAGTTTGTTGGATCACCTGGTAGCGCGATGCGGCTGCAATCGCGCCACGCAAGAAAGGGAAAAGGAGCTTAATTGCTTGCCTGAGCGGCGGTGAGATACTTCAACGGGTCGACCGCGGTTGCACCTTTGCGCAGCTCGAAGTGAAGCTGCGGGCTTTCCACCGACCCGGTCTGCCCCGCCTTGGCGATGACATCGCCGCGCCGCACCGTGTCGCCGCGCTTGACCAAAAGCTGCCTGGTATGAGCATAGGCCGTTACCCAGCCGCCGTCGTGACGGATGAGAACGAGATTGCCATAGCCCTTGAGCTCGTTGCCGGCATAGGCCACCACCCCGCCATCGGCGGCGCGAACGCTGGTGCCTTCGGGAACAGCGATATTGATGCCTTCGTTGCGCGCACCACCCGGCTTCGAGCCGAACTTCGATATCACGCGGCCTTTGACCGGCCATCTGAAGCTGTTGATCGTCTCCTCGGCGGGCTGTTCTTCACTCTGCTCCTCGCCTCCGGCAGGCGCGCTGCTTTCGTCTTCGGGCGGCGCATAGGCGATATCGGAATCGGATTCGAAATTCTGCTTCTGATCGGTATTTTCCTCCGCATAGCGCTCCGAAGGCTCTTCAGCCGGCACCTTTACATCCTCCGACTCGATCCGTTCCGCTATCTTGCCGGCGGGAATGCGGATTTTTTGCCCAACCGTCAGGCTGGCATTATGCGAAAGGCTGTTCAGATCGGCGATCTTATAGGGATGCACGCCATAGCTGCGCCCGAGCGAGAACAGCGTCTCGCCGCTCTCGACCCTGTGCATGGATGTCTTTGGGGAAAAATTCTGATTGACCGGAGCATAGGCCGCTTCCGCACGCGGCTCATCGACGCCGGGAATCCTGATCCTCTGCCCCGCGTGAACATTATAGGGC
>DATFOT010000372.1:0-3030 GCA_035265265.1 Aestuariivirgaceae bacterium
CTCCGGCATCCACTCCGGCTTGTTGGCATCCCAATCCGCATAGATGGACTTGTAGGGCGGCAGCTGGCCGGGGTGAGCGCTCGGCGTGCCGGCAATCGAATCCTTCCAGATCTGCGGCTCGTAGGTCAGGGCCTTGATATATTCGGCAGCCTTTTCCTTGTTTTTACCATGCTTGAACAGCGCGCATCCCGTTGTCCAGAATACCGTCGAGCCCTCGCCATTGGCAAATTTCGGCAGCGGGCCCAGATGCAGAAGCTTCGGATCGTCCCAGTTCTGGGCCATGCGCAGCGGCGCGTTGAAGTATTTGGTGTAATAGGCGGCGCGCTGGCTTGCGAAGGCGACCTCGTCCGGAGTGCCGTTGACGCCGGCGTCCGACGCGCCCTCGAGCAGGATGTCGGGATGCGATATCGCCATGATCTGCTTCATCAGCTTCAGCGCCTCCACCGCAGCCTCGCTGGTGAAGTCGAACAACCCCTCCGGCGTATAAACATTGCTGCTCATGCTGTGGGTCATGGGGACCACGCAGCGCCAGCCATGGGAATCGAAGGTGGCGCCGAACGGGGCCGCACCCGAATCCACGACTTTCTTGGCATTCGCGAGATAATCGTCCCATGTCGCGGGCGCCGCATCGGGAAGCCCCGCCTTGCCGGTCAGGCCGGAATGCCAGGACGAGCCGATCACGTCGAGAAGGAACGGCCAGCCGTAGAGCTTGCCATCGATCGTATTCTCCGCCCGGATCGAAGGAATTATATCGTCGATCACGTCTTTCGGAATGTAATCGTCCCATGGCTCGATAACGTCGGCGGCTTTCATCGCCGACATTTCGACGAAAGGCGTCTGGCCGACATAGACGTCCCAGGTGCTCTCCTTGTTCTTGGCCTCCGCCACGAAACGCTCGATGCCGAACCCTTCAACCGGCGCAATCTGATAATTGATGCCGGGAAATTTGTCATTCACCGCCGGAATGGCGGGATGCAGATCCTCGATCCACTGATAGAAAGTCGGCGTCAGCGGGCGGTCCTGCGCAAAAGCCGCCCCGATGCCGCTCGTCGCCACGGTGCCGACACCGGCAAGCCCGAGGCCGGCGGCAAGGCTCCGGGTCAGAAACTCGCGCCTGTCGATTTTCCCCTGCAGCAGCTGTTCGCGCAGCACCTGCTGAATAATGTATTCCTGCTCTTTTCGCATTTCCTCTACTCCTCCCGGGACTGGACTGAAGTCCTTCTGGACTTCATTCTTGGATGGGAGAATTCTCGTACAAATTTTCCAGCCCTGCAACGGATAACGCATGAACGTGCTCGATCGCTTCCGGCTTGATGGCAAGCGTCTCTTTATCACCGGCGGCAGCCGCGGCTTCGGCCGGGTCATCGCGCTCGCGGCGGCAGAAGCCGGCGCGGACATCGTGCTGAATGCCCGTGATGCCTCTGCCCTTGCCCGAACGGCCGAGGAGGTGCGCGAGCGCGGCCGCAAGGTCTCGACCTTCGCCGCCGACATCGTCGACCCCGCTGCTTGCGAGGCCTTGTGCAGGCAGGTGCTTGCCGAGGCCGGCCCCATCCATATCCTCGTCAACAATGTCGGGGGTCGCGATCTCGACGTGGCGATCGAAGACACCGATGTCGAGACGTGGCGGCATTTCATCGATCTCAATCTCACCCATTGCTTCATCTGCACGAAAATGATCGGCGGAGCGATGCTGGCGCGCGGCGAAGGGCGCATCATCAACATCGCCTCGATCAGCGGCCTCGTCGCCAACCGCGGCATCGGCGGGCGTCACTACGAAACGACCAAGGCGGCCGTCATCCATTTCACCCGTGCCGCCGCAGCCGACTGGGCGCCGCGCGGGGTCACCGTCAATGCCATCTGTCCGGGACTGTTCATGACCGAGCCGAACCTCGCCTGGGCAAAGAAAAACCCCGACGTGATCGAGACCTTCATCCGCGCCGTGCCGATGGGCCGTACCGGCGAACCGCACGAGATCGGACCGCTCGCCGTCTACCTGGCCTCGCCGGCCTCGAGCTACGTCACCGGCGCCGCCTTCGTGATCGACGGCGGCTATACGCTGTGGTGACGTTTACATTACACCTTGCACCGCCGGTAGCTCTCCTTCCACGGTCGCACCCGCTCGAAGGCGGCGCTCGCGGCGATGACATCGGCATCGGCATAGCGCCGGCCGGCGATCTGCATCCCGACCGGCAGGCCGTTCTCGGCAAGCCCCGCGGGCACCGAAGCGGCCGGATAACCGGCGTAGTTCATGAGATACGTCATGCACCAGCCGATCAGCCTGTTGATTTCCTCCCCGTTGATTTCCTTTGGTCCGAGCGTGTTGCCGTCCGTTGCATTGTCCACCGCAAGGCACGCAAGGGTCGGCGACACCAGAAAATCATAGCGGTCGAGCACGGCGCGGAGCGCGTCGAACACTTCCGAACGAACGGCCTGGTCGGCGAGATAGTCTGTGGCCGTCATCCGCCGTCCGATAGCGTCCCAATGCAGGAATTCGGGGGGAAAATCGTCGCGATGATCGCGCAGGAGATCGATGCCCTCTCTCTTGAATCCCTCGATGGCCGTCACCTGATGCGGGGCAATGAAGCGGCACCACATGTCGCTCAATTCGAGATGCGGCCGGGGGATGTCGATCTTGACTTCCTCGACATGCGCGCCGGCCTCCTCGAAGGCGGCGACCGCCTTGTCGACGACGGCGATCACGCGGGCGTCGACTGGAAAAATTCCATAGTTGCGCGTATAGGCGATCCTTTTGCCGGCGATCGGCTGGCGCAGGGCGGACATGAAATCCACCTCGCCTTCCACGCTGTAGGGATCGCGGGAATCAAAGCCGGCGATCGCCGTCATCGCCAGCGCCGTATCCTCGACCGTGCGCGTGATCGGGCCCTCGAAGATGAACGGCTCCGTGCTCCTGAAGGCATTCGGCCTCGTCACCAGCGGCACGCGGCCGAACGCGGGCTTGTACCCATAAACGCCGCACCAGGATGCCGGGATGCGAATGGACCCGCCGCCGTCGGTGCCCTCGCACAGGGC
>DATFOT010000373.1:0-2784 GCA_035265265.1 Aestuariivirgaceae bacterium
CGCCAGCGTCTGCTCACCTTCGATGATTTCGAGCCGGTCGGAGAATTGCAGCGTAACCGCGCGGCGTCGGCTTGACGTCCCGTCGAAATAGGTCGCCGCATTGGTCGGCGGCATTTTCGAAATCTCCGGCGCGTCGGTGTCCATGATCATCCCGCTCTAGAAGCCGCCGACATCGAGGCCATCGGCAAATCCCTCGCCGAGCGCATTGGCCATCTCGCCGCGCGCCGCAACATCGGCTGCCGCCTCGAGACCGCTGATGTTGACCGAGCCAAGCACCCTCACCCAGAGATCGCGCATCAGATAGACCCGGATCACGACGTTCATCGCCAGCGCGAATACGAGATAGCCGAGGCCCATCAGCGCCAGCAGCGGAATGCTCTTCGAGAACTCCTGCGATGTGAAGAACTCGGCAAAGGGCTCGCCGCTCATGCTGGCGACCAGCGCCGCCGCCGCCGCCGCATAGGCCGAGAACACCAATCCGAGCACGACGATCCAGCCGATGACTTTCCAGTACAGGCCGATCAGCGCGCTGCGCGGCAACGACGATTCAATGCGCACGCCGCCGAACCGGATGCCCGACAACCACCAGCGCCATTCCACCGCCTTGAACGCGCCATAGATAAAGGGCGCGAGCGGGTACACAACCATGGCAACGGGGGCGAGCAGCCAAAGCCACCAGCCACGCTTGAAGAACTCCCAGCCGCGCCCCTCAAAACTGCCCTGCAGATCGCCGTAGTAGGAATGGCGCATCTTGTAGCGCTCAAGCGCGGCCATGCGCCAGGGCAGCGCCAGCCCAAGGGTCACGGCCGACAACAGGCCCCACAGGGACGCCTGCAAGGCATAGATCCAACCCGAACCGGTCATCCAGAAGCGCACGCCGCGCCATATCGTACGCGTCAGGCGGTAGCGCCGCGCGCGAAAAATCGCGAACTGCCCGAACAGATAGAAGAAGAGGAACAGGGGAATGCTGGCGAACGCCTGATAGTGCTCGGCCTCGAGACCGATCAGAAGATAGCCGAGATAGATCGGCACCAGGATCGCGAGCGCGACCAGAAATCCGATCAGCAACTCCTTGCCGCGGCCGGTATATTCGGCCGCATCGCCATCGACCAAGGTGTTGGACCAGAGATGGCGGCGAATGTCGGTGAGCAGCCAGAACCGGTAGAAGCCGAGGGTGACGAGCTCCAGCGCGGCGCCGCGTTTCACCAGATGGAAGAATTCGCTGCGGCTCCCGGAAAACGCCACCGGCATCGGCGGCGGCACGGGCGAAGGCGGCGGTACGGGCGGCCCCAACGGGGTCCAGCTCATCTGGTTCACGATTCAACTCCAGCGCGAGGATGACCCATCTAACCACAAATTTATCGGCCATTGTGTGACCCGGGTCCCACACGTGAGGCGTTTTCGGGCGAGGTGGATAACAAGAATCCAGAGCTTCGATTCTGATTTAGGACGTGTACTCGGATGTTCAATTCCAGGAGGTAGAGCGACAACACCTGCTAGTGTGAGTATTTCCGCTTGTGACCACGAAGGCGACACATCCCGATTGCGGCCTGCTCGTGTACAGCTCGCCATTTGTAGGTTAGGTTCCGAAGCCGCACGTAGCTGATCCGTCAGCAGGCCTGGAGCTGGTCATGCAGCCGATGAACGAGGTCCCATTCGAGACAACCCTGGCTGAATATGTCGGAGAAATGCTCGACGCCTGTACGCAATGCGGGAAATGCGTCGAGGCTTGTCCGAGCGTCGAGCCGGCGGGCATCTTGGGGACAAAGTCCGAAGACATCATCGGTGGCATCCTCGAACTGGTACGTACCGGCAATGGCCCGGAAGCGTCGCGCAAATGGGCGCAGTCCTGCATGCAGAGCGGGGCATGTATCAAGGCGTGCGACTATGGCGTCAATCCGCGTTTCTTGCTGAGCATGGCGCGGCTTGGCATCGCGAAGTCGGACAATGAGATTGCCGAACGACGCCGACAGGGTGTGGAGAAGTACCGCGACGGCAGTCGTGGAGTGAGCGTGCTTTCGCGCCTGCAACTCGATACGGACGTGCTCGAACGACTGGGTCAGAAATCGGCCTCGGTTTCCACGCCCGTCGAAGCGCCGGATTTCGTGTTTTACACCGGCTGCAATGTGCTCAAGACGCCACACATCGCCTTGCTTGCCCTCGACATCATGGATGCGCTCGGCGTCAGCTATCAGGTGATGGGCGGACCCAGCCATTGTTGCGGCATCCTCCAACTCAAGTCCGGCGACGCCGAGATGGCCGGTCGCATGGGTTCTAGCACTATGGAAAAACTGTCGCACTCCAACTCCGGTCAGGTGATCTCCTGGTGCCCGACGTGTTACGTCCAGTACTCGGAAACCATCCTGCCGACGGTAGAGCGACAGCGTGGCTCTCGCCCGTTCGAGATGAACCCGTTCATGCGCTTTCTCGGTGACCGGCTGGCGCAGCTAAAGCCGCACCTCCGGCACAAGGTCGGAATGCGGGTCGCACTGCACAGGCACCCCGGCGTGGCCGGCGTCGTGGAAGCGGCCACTGCAATCCTGAAGATGGTCCCCGGTATCGAACTCGTCGATCTGAACCAGCCGGCGGTGGGGTTGCAGAGCGTGAATGTCGGCGTACTTCCAAAGTTCAAGCGCGAATTGCAACTTAGGGAACTCGAGGCGGCGCGCGATGCAGGTGTCGATGCACTGGTCGCGGTCTATCATTCCGATCATCGCGAACTGTGCGCGCACGAGCGCGACTGGCCATTCCGCATCATAAATATCCTTGAAGTGGTTGGCGAAA
>DATFOT010000374.1:0-5681 GCA_035265265.1 Aestuariivirgaceae bacterium
GCGTTGGCTGCAGCGCTCAACGAGAAGGTGCATTGCAGCTTTTGGTCACAAAAAGGAATGCAGAACCCCTACTCCGGCTATCTGGCGCTCGCCGACCGGTTCATCGTGACCTCCGACAGTGTCTCGATGATTACCGAGGCCATTCTCACCAAAAAGCCCGTTGCGGTTTACCGATTGCCGGTCAAGCTCTCCAAATGGATGAGTTTTGTTGCCAAGCATCGCCATTCAACGCATACGCTATTGCGCCCGCTGATCGAAGCCGGCGTGATCGAAGCACCGCCCGACCGCACGGCACTCCTGGAAAAATTGAGCGCCGAAGGCTTGATCCATGACATTGGCGAGGCGGGCGCCGAGGGCCCGCTGCCGGTCGACGAGATGGGAGCAGCGGTTCAGCATGTCGAAGCATTGCTGATGGAACGTGCCGCCCGCGCAGCGAGCGAGCCGTTAGGTCCGTTCACATAGCCAGCAAAGTTCGCAGGGACGCGGCGAGGCTTGGCGGGGCCGCGAGAATCATATTCCCCTCGTTCAGACCATCACGCTCGAGGAAATCGCTAACCCAGCCGCCTGCCTCTTTGACCAGAATCATGCCGGCCGCGACATCCCAGGCGTAGGCGTGAGAGGCCCAGAAACCGTCGAGCCGGCCGTCGGCCGTCAGCGCCATACCAAGTGCGCTCGAGCCAAGCCGCGTGAATTCGCACCGTGCAGAAAAACAGGCGGTGACCGCGTCGATATGCGTTTCAAGACTGCGGCGGTAGCTGAAGGAGACACCGATCCGGCTCCGGTCCAGTCGGTCCGCGCTACTCACCTGGATGCGGGTGCCGTTGCGCCAGGCTCCGCCGCCTCTCAAAGCCGAGTAAAGCTCTTCGGTGATGGGATTATAGATGATCCCGGCAATTGGGCGATTTTCCTCGAGCAGCCCGATCGACACGCACCACAGCGGCAGCCCGCGCAGGAAGTTGGTGGTGCCATCGATGGGATCGATCACCCATAAAACGCCTCCGCCAAGGTTCCGATGGCCATGCTCCTCGCCCATTACCGCATCGGAAGGAAATACGCGAGCCAAGGCGCTGGAGATCGTGTGCTCGCAAATCCGGTCGGCCTCGCTGACAAGATTCTGCACGCCCTTGAACTCAACCTTCAGCTCATGGCGCCGGTTATAATGCTCCCGCGCCTGGCGCCCCGCCTCAACGGCAATAGCCTGGCCGAAACGCAAGCGGAGTTCTAGATCAGCGTCATTCATGAGGACAACTGTGTTTTGCCGATTTAAGCCCTCACGATGAGGTGTGCGGCGTCAAAGCAACATTGCGGGCCGGAAAAGTCGGCGCTAGTGTTGGCCGCTGGAACGGCAAGCTGTCAAGTGAGTCGGAAGCGGGGGAAACATGAAACCGACGGTGTTCATCCACACCAATGCCAAGCAGATCATCGGCGCGATCGTAAGCGCGCACTCCCTGAAGCGCAACTCGTTGCAGCCGGAACAGTTCGATGTCCGGATCATCCGGCGCGAAGACTATAAATTTTTCGATGCCTATGAGGGGCGAGCGTTCCTGAGAGGCGGGGGGCGGCGCATCTGGACCAACAGCGACCTGCAATCCTTCACGCCTTGCCGGTTCATGCCTCCCGAGCTCATGGACTATAAGGGGCGCGCGGTGGTGATCGACCCCGATGTCTTCGCCGTTGGCGATGTTTGCGCGCTGCTAAACCGTGACATGGCCGGAAAGGCAATCCTGGCGAAACCACGCCCGGGATACAACGGCCGGCCCGATTATGTGGCAACCAGCGTGATGCTGCTCGATTGCGCCAAGCTTACGCATTGGCATGTGCGGCGCAGCTTCGAAGAACTGTTCGCGTTCAAGCGCGACTATGAAGACTGGATTACGCTTTCCTATGAACCGCCGGGCTCGATCGGGCATCTGGAGAGCGAATGGAATGATTTCGACCGTCTGACGGAGAACACCAAGCTTCTGCACAATACCAAGCGGCGCAGCCAGCCGTGGAAAACCGGCTTGCGGGTCGATTTCACCACCAAGATCCCCATCCCCTTCGTCGACAAGATTCTCGGCACGAGCGGCATTCGCCTGCCGCTGCGTTATAAGCAGCATCCCGATCGCCGGCAGGAGCAATTGTTTTTCGCGCTTTTGAAGGAATGCATGCAGAACGGCATGCTGAGCGAGGACATGCTGCGCAAGGAGATGGCAGCGAATCACGTGCGGCACGACGCACTCGACGTGGTGAGCAAAACGCCGCCGCTCGAGGCCGTGCTGGGCCGCAGCTATCCCCTACCTGCCTGACTCCTCTGGCGAAATCGGCCTCCTTTCCTTTTCGGCCCTGCGCGTAGTATGTAACGGGTCATGGACCAGAAGCTACGCCCGCCCGCGGATCGTCCCGCCGGTTTGGTCGCCACGGCCAAACGCGCGCTAGAAACCGAGCATGTTGGGCTGCAGCAGCTTATCGACGCCTTGGACGGCCCGCTCGGTGCGGCCTTCCTCAGCGCGTTCGACCTTATTCGGCATACGCGGGGGCGGGTCATATTGTCAGGCATCGGCAAAAGCGGCCATATAGCGCGCAAGATCGCTGCGACCCTGGCTTCGACCGGCACGCCAGCGCTGTTCGTTCATGCGGCGGAGACGAGCCACGGCGATCTCGGCATGATCACCAGAGGCGACGTGCTGCTGGTGCTGTCGACCTCGGGGGAAACGGCGGATCTGCGCAACCTCCTGCGCTATGCGCAACGCTTCGACATTCCGCTGATTGCCATGACCACGAAAGAGCAAAGCATGCTGGCGCTCGCCGCCAATGTCGTGCTGCCGATTCCAGCCGCGGCAGAAGCCTGCCCCATAGGCCTTGCGCCCACGACATCGACTACGCTGCAGCTCGCCTTGGGTGATGCGCTCGCCATATCGCTGCTCGAAGACAAAGGCTTCAGCGCCGTGCAGTTCCGGGATTTCCATCCCGGCGGAAAACTCGGCGCATCGCTCACCTATGTGCATGACATCATGCACGCGGGCGAGCGCATGCCTCTGTGCAACAGCGATACGCCCATGTCGAACGCCCTCTTGACAATGACCGAGAAAAGCTTCGGGTGCCTCGGCGTTCTGACAGCGGATGGGAGCTTGTGCGGGCTGATCACCGACGGCGATTTGCGTCGCCACATGCGCCCCGATCTCCTGAGCCTGCCGGCCAGCGCAATCATGACCCATTCGCCGAAAGTCATCGCACCCGACATTTTTGCCAGCGACGCGCTCGTGCTGATGAACGCCCAGAAAATCACGAGCCTCTTCATTGTGGACGCGGGCAAGCCGGTCGGCATCATTCATATTCACGATCTCCTGCGCCTTGGCATCGTATGAATGTGCCTCAGCCCAGACTCAATGCCGTCGTTCAAATCGGCAAGGTCAAGATCGGCAACTCATTGCCGCTGACATTGATCGCCGGCCCCTGTCAGCTCGAGAGCCGCGATCATGCACTGATGATGTCGTCGGCCTTGGCGAAGATCGCCGATCGGATGAACATCGGATTTATTTATAAGACGTCCTTCGACAAGGCTAACCGCACGAGCATCGCCGGCGTGCGCGGGCTGGGGCTCGAGGCCGCATTGCCGATATTCGCCGAACTCAGAGCGAGGATCGGCGCGCCGCTCCTGACCGATGTGCATGAAATCAGCCAATGCAAACCCGTGGCCGAGGTCGCGGATGTTCTGCAGATTCCGGCGTTTTTGTGCCGTCAGACCGATCTGCTCGTGGCCGCCGCCAAGACCGGCCGCATCGTCAATGTGAAGAAGGGACAGTTCCTGGCTCCCTGGGACATGGAAAACGTGGTCGCCAAGATCGTTTCGAGCGGCAATCCGAACGTGCTGGTTACGGAGCGAGGCGTGTCTTTCGGCTACAACACGCTGGTCGCCGACATGCGGGCGCTACCGATCATGAAAAAAATCGGCGCGCCTGTCGTCTTCGATGCCACGCATTCGGTTCAGCAGCCGGGAGGCCGCGGCTCGCAATCGGGCGGAGACCGTGAGATGGTGCCGGCTCTCGCCGCCGCAGCGACCGCTGTGGGGATCGCCGCCGTTTTCATCGAAACTCATGAGGATCCAGAACGCGCACCGTCCGACGGTGCCACCATGCTCCCGCTCGCCGAGATCGAGCCACTTCTGCGCAAGCTGATCGCTTTCGATCGTGTCGCAAAGGACTTCCAGACAGATTAGGCGCGCGGAAGTGCAAATAACTGATTTGCCGCCATGAGGTCTTCTGCGGTGTTCACCTCCATCGGCATATAGGGAAGCTCGATGAACTCGATGGCGAGCACTCCCACCGCGCGGAGCTGCTCGAGGCGTTCTTCCTCCTCCCGCACGGACGGCCCAAGAAGGTGAAAGCGATCGAGACCCTCACGGGTGAAGCCATAGAGCCCGATGTGCGAGCGCACTGTTTGGCGATTGAAATCAGCGCCGGCGATTGTAACGAGCTTGAGATCGGCGTAGGCCGTTGCCATCTCGGCCATGCGCTCCATGCCGCGGGCGAAGATGCGCAGATGGTCAGGGTTCAGAAAAGGCATGTCGCCCTGCTGGTTGACGATCTGCGCATGGTGCTTCGGGGGATCGGCTATTCCTGCCGCCAAGGCGACGCGGTCGGTGCCGCAGCGCGCCTCGCCGGTAATGAGAGCCTTGCCGCCGCGGCGCTCGATCGCTTCGACGATATCATCGCTGTCGCAGGCCACCCAGACCGGGCCGATGTCAGCCTCCATGGCTCGCCGCCAGCAATGGACAATGAGCGGATCACCGCCGATTTTCTGCAGCGGCTTGTTGGGCAGCCGCTCGCTCTTGAGCCGCGCAGGGATGATGACGAGCGGCATTTTCAGCCTCGCTTGATATGATTACTGCGGCGGAGAATTAGACGGATTTGCCGGACTTCGCAATTCAAGTGCGCGAGCGACCCATCAAAGAGCGGGACGAGACCGGAGTAATGGGCGTTGGGGCTTGGCAAGATGCGGGCGCGGCGCATATCTTTGCCTCTTCTTCCTCGAAGCCAGGACAACATCATGCCTCCAGAGCGTCCAAAGTCTCAGATAGGCCGTCTCCTCGAACGCGGGTCGCAATTCGCCACACGCTGGGCGGGATCATCATTTGCGTTCACCCTTGCGGTTCTGGTGATCGTGGTGTGGCTGATCTGCGGGCCTATATTCGACTTTTCAGACACATGGCAGCTCATCATCAACACAGGTACGACGATCGTTACCTTCCTCATGGTCTTCCTCATCCAGCGCGCGCAGAACAAGGATGCCCTGGCCATTCAGCTGAAGCTCAACGAAATCGTCGCGTCGATGCGCGGCGCCAGCAATCGGCTGGTCAATGTCGAGGAACTAAGTGAGCGTGAACTGGAGACGCTGCACACGCATTATCAGAAACTCGCGGCTTTATCGAAAAGCCAACATGATCTCTTCAGCTCGCATTCCGTCGACGAGGCAGAACGTCGTCACAAGAGCAAGGTCGAGTCGTCGTGATACACCTTGAAAAAAGACGAATCACATGGAAAATCCTTCCGCTGGCTTTTCGCCTCCGGGTGAAGGAGAGGTGGGAGGCTGGCCCTCCTAGGTGCCTACTTCAAAGAGTAGGACTGGTGCCCACTTCCATTAATTTCGAGAATTAACTGAGTGGGACTGGTGCCCTCTCTTTTGGGAGAGGGCGGATATGC
>DATFOT010000375.1:0-8541 GCA_035265265.1 Aestuariivirgaceae bacterium
CAGCCGGAATCATCGATGATATCGTAGGTGTAGCTGTTGTAATCTCCGGTGAGCTCGACATCGATCCGGCCCGCACCGACACCGCCGCCGACATAGGGCTTGAAAAACCCGCCTATCGGAAGGTCTACCCATAAATTGGCAAGGACAAACAGTGCGTCCTCATCGCCGTCCAGATCGACGTCACCGTAAGTGTTGTAGAACTCGTTATCGAAATAACCTTCCCCGCTAACATCATGGAAGTTGCCGGAGACTTCCACCTCGCCCCGCAGCCATTCGTTGAAGCCGACGCCGAGCGCCGCGCCAACCATGAAGCCGGTATCGAGATCAAGGTCGGCGTCGAACGATACTCCGTAGGAGTAATTCCCATAATAATTGGAGTTGAAAACGTAGAAGTCCTCATCCTTGGCGAAGCTGGCGCCGCCGAAGACACTGACGTACCAGCCCATGCCCATAGCCTCGGGCACTGCCTCCATGTCGGCCGCGTGGGCCAGTGGTGTGAGTGCAAGCAAAAGCGAAGCAGCGCAAGCGCCACCCAGCAGTAATTTCTTCATCTGCGATCCCCTTCAGTTTTCAAGATCGGCGCCGATGTCGCCGACTCAACCTGCGCAATTCCTATTGCTTAACTGAGTCGGAGTCAGCTGTCGGTTAACGGCGACGGCCTGCCGGTATTTTTAAGGAGAGGTTGCATTATTGTCACAACGGCTCGCCGTTCGATGCGCGGTTGTGCTTGGGGACGCCAGAGAAGCAGAGCTATTTGTACCGGATCTTGACGATCTCGTAGCTCTTTCCGCCGCCCGGAGTCATGACCTCGACGGAGTCGCCCTTCTTCTTGCCAATGATGGCGCGGGCGATAGGGGAGGTGACGGAGATCTTTCCCTTCTTCACATCGGCCTCGAACTCGCCGACGATCTGATAGACCGATTGTTCTTCGCTGTCCTCGTCGACAAGGGTCACGACGGCACCGAATTTCACCGTGTCGCCCGACAGCTTGGTGACATCGATCACCTCGGCACGCGACACCTTGTCCTCGAGCTCGGCAACGCGCGCCTCGATCCAGCCCTGCTGATCCTTCGCCGCATGGTATTCGGCATTTTCCGAAAGATCACCATGGGCGCGGGCCTCGGTGATCGCCTTAATGATTCTCGGGCGCTCAACCGCCTTCAGGTGCTTGATCTCGTCCAGCATGGCCTGATGGCCCGAAGCGGTCATTGGAACCTTGTCCATCATTTCAAATCCGTCAGTTCAGCTTGGCCCGGCGGACCAAATCCTGCCAGGCATCCATCGATACCACCCGTTGTCATTCGGAAACCCGGCTGGCCGGCCGTGAAGCCGCAATGCCAGCGTGCTTGCCTTAACAACCTCGGGAGGCGCTCAAAGAGGCCTCCCGACAATCAGTAGAATAATCCCGCCGCGCGGCTATTTCAAGATTCCCAATGGGTCCTTGGGAAATCGGCCAAATCGGCGGATTACAGGGGCCTGCCGCGGCCATAATCCTGCAGGGGCCTGACATCGAGGCTTTCGGCCTTTACGGCCGCAATGGCCTGGGTCGCGGCAAGGCAGCCCGAGAGCGTCGTGTAATAGGGAATATGTGCGATGAGGGCGGCACGCCGTATCGAGGCGGAATCGGCAATGGCGCCAGGACCTTCGGTGGTGTTGAAGACGAGCTGGACCTCGCCGTTCTTCAGCGCATCGACGATATGGGGTCGGCCTTCAAGCACCTTATTGACCTTTTCGCTCGGCACGCCATGACCCTGCAGATAGCGCTGGGTGCCGCTGGTGCCAATGATGCGAAACCCAAGCTCGTGCAGGCGTCTGACTGCAGGCAGAATGCGCGCCTTATCGGAGTCCTTCACCGATACGAAGGCCGTGCCTTCCACGGGCACCTTGGAGCCCGCACCGAGCTGGCTCTTGGCGAAGGCTATGGCGTAATCGCGATCGAGGCCCATGACCTCGCCGGTCGAGCGCATTTCCGGGCCGAGCAGGGTGTCCACGCCGGGAAACCGATTGAAAGGAAAGACGGCTTCCTTCACTCCCACATGGCCCAGCTTGCGGGGCTTGAGGCCAAAGCTCGCCAAGCTCTCGCCTGCCATGAGCCTTGCCGCAATCTTGGCGATTGGCTCGCCGATGACCTTGGCGACAAAGGGCACGGTGCGCGAGGCTCTCGGGTTCACCTCGAGCACGTGGATCGTGCCATCCTTCAAGGCGAACTGCACATTCATGAGACCAACGACATTCAGGGCCGTGGCAAGCTCGCGGGTCTGCCGTTCAAGCTCGGCGATGGTTTCGGATTTGAGCGAATGCGGGGGCAGGGCGCAGGCGCTGTCGCCCGAGTGTATGCCGGCCTCCTCGATATGCTCCATGACGCCGGCGATGAAGACGGCAGCGCCATCGGCCAAGGCGTCGACGTCGATTTCGATGGCGTCGGAGAGGTAGCTGTCGATGAGCACGGGGCTCTTGCCCGAAACGACCACCGCCTCACTGACATAGCGTTCGAGCTGCGCGGCGTCGCGGACGATCTCCATGCCGCGGCCGCCGAGCACATAGGATGGTCTGACGACCACCGGGTAGCCGATCAACTCGGCGATCTTGCGCGCTTCGGCCGGGGATTTGGCGACGCCGTTTGCCGCCTGATGAAGCTTCAGCCGTTTCAGGAGCTTCGCAAACCGATCGCGGTCCTCGGCAAGATCGATGGCGTCCGGGGTCGTGCCGAGAATCTTCACGCCGGCATCCTCGAGCGGCACGGCCAGCTTGAGAGGCGTCTGGCCGCCGAACTGCACGATGACGCCATGGAGGACACCGTTCGACTGCTCGGTATGAATAATCTCGAGAACATCCTCGGCCGTGAGAGGCTCAAAATAAAGGCGGTCGGAGGTGTCGTAATCGGTCGACACCGTTTCGGGATTGCAGTTGATCATGATGGATTCATAGCCCGCCTGATGCAGGGCGAAGCAGGCATGGCAACAGCAATAGTCGAACTCGATTCCCTGGCCGATGCGGTTGGGCCCGCCGCCGAGAATGATCACCTTGCGGCGGGCTGAGGGCCGGGCCTCATCGGGCGCCACTCCGGGAAGGCCGGTTTCATAGGTGGAATACATATAGGCGGTCGGCGAAGCGAATTCGGCAGCACAAGTGTCGATGCGCTTGAATACCGGGCGTATGCCGAGGCGATGACGCAGCGCGCGCACTTTCTCCTCAGGCATCGCGGAGAGCTCGGCGAGACGTGCGTCGGAAAAGCCCATGGCCTTGAGCCCCCGGAGATTGTCGGCATCGCGCGGCAGCCCGGACGTGCGGATCCTCCCCTCCATCTCAACGATGGCCGCGATCTGGTCGATGAACCAGCGATCGTATTTGCAGGCAGAATGGATGAGCTCGGGCGATGCGCCGTGGCGAAACGCCTGAGCGATCTTCAAGATGCGATCCGGCGTGGGCTGGCCGAGGGCGGCACGAATAGTGTTCTTGTCGTCGCCCTGGCCGAGGCCGGCAATGGCAACTTCATTGAGCCCGGTCAGCCCGGTCTCCAGGCTGCGCAGGGCCTTTTGCAGGGATTCGGCAAAAGTACGGCCGATCGCCATCGCTTCACCCACCGACTTCATGGCGGTGGTGAGGATCGGCTCGGCGCCCGGAAATTTCTCAAAGGCGAAGCGGGGAATCTTGGTGACGACGTAATCGATCGCCGGCTCGAAGGATGCAGGCGTCGCGCCCCCCGTGATGTCATTGGCGAGCTCATCGAGAGTATAGCCTACGGCAAGGCGGGCGGCGACCTTGGCGATGGGGAAGCCCGTGGCTTTCGACGCCAGCGCGGAGGAGCGCGACACCCGCGGGTTCATTTCGATAACGACGAGGCGCCCGTCGGCTGGATTGACCGCGAACTGCACGTTCGAGCCGCCGGTCTCAACGCCGATCTCGCGCAACACCGCGATCGAAGCGTTGCGCATGAGCTGATATTCCTTGTCGGTAAGTGTGAGTGCGGGGGCAACAGTGATCGAGTCTCCCGTATGCACGCCCATGGGATCGATGTTCTCGATGGAGCAAACGATGATGCAATTGTCGTCGCGGTCGCGAACGACCTCCATCTCGAATTCTTTCCAGCCAAGCACCGATTCTTCCACCAGCACTTCACTTGTCGGGGAGGCATCGAGGCCGCGGTCGATGATGTCGAGAAACTCTTCGCGATTATAGGCGATACCGCCGCCGGTGCCGCCCAGGGTGAAGGACGGCCGGATGATCGCAGGAAGTCCGATCGATTCGAGCGCCGCAAGCGCTTCAGGAAGGTTGTGGGCGAGCATCGAACGGGGCGTGGCGAGTCCGATCTTCTTCATGGCGTCGCGGAACAGCTCCCGGTCCTCGGCCTTGTCGATGACATGGGCCTTGGCGCCGATCATCTCGACTTTGAATTTTTCGAGGACGCCCATCTTGTTCAAGGTCAAGGCCGTGTTGAGAGCGGTCTGTCCACCCATGGTGGGGAGCAGGGCGTCGGGCCGCTCCTTCTCGATGATGCGCGCCACGACCTCAGGCGTAATCGGCTCGATATAGGTGGCGTCCGCCAGATCGGGATCGGTCATGATCGTAGCGGGATTGGAGTTGACGAGGATGATCCGGTAGCCTTCGGCCTTCAGCGCCTTTACCGCCTGGGTGCCCGAATAATCGAACTCACAGGCCTGGCCGATGATGATCGGGCCGGCGCCGATGATGAGAATGGATTGGATGTCTGTCCGCTTGGGCATGAATGAAGGACGCCGGAAACCTTGCCGGCTTCCTACACGAGCAACGGCGTCCTCAACAAGCGGAAAGGGAGTTCAAAGGGCGGCACAACTGATCGAGCGAAACAGTTCCTTGTCCGGGTCGAGCTCGTAAGACTTGGCACCCAGCGTATAGCCCTTCTGCTCGCACCAGCGGTCGGCAACGAATTTGCGGCAGTCCTGGCCAATGTCGCACATATTGGGCAGGGCAATGTTGTGCAGGGCGGTCTCGCCGAACTGGACGGTCGAGGGCATGGCGTTGGGCCGCCAGCATTTGACCGCGTCAAACGGCTGGGCATCGGCGCCTCGCAGAACGCGGCCCGAATCAAGCATGACCGCAGTGCTTATGCGGGCCGGGTCGCGCTGCAGGCGGAAGCTCAAGGCATTTTCGTAGCCTTCGAGCCTGCAGAACGCATCGGCGGCCGGCTTGCCGCAAGTGAAGCCGTCAGCGAGGCACTGATGAATATATTCGCCGAGATAAACCGGATTGGAGTAGGAGCGCGCCGCCGCCGATGCCTCGCCAGCCGGAGCGGCCCAGTGAAGCATGGCCATGATGGTCAGAAAAAGTGCACGCCTAATCATTGACGTCGTTCTCGCTGCAATCAACTTGCACCCCACTACAAGCCGCAATCGCAACCCAGCCTGAACAGGCCGTTTAAATTCGGTTCATGAGAAACCCCAATCGACGGCGGCTGGCAGCTCCAGCTTTTGTTGATTTCTTTTCCATCGATACGCGACTCAGTTCCAGTCGCGTTGTTCATACTGATGCACTCAAACCATGCAGCGATCAAGAGAGTGGCGCTAAATTATTTGCTCAGCCGACGCGGGGCGCGCGGAGCGGCTCCCCTTCCAGCACGATCGCACGCGAACCGGGATGCGTGGCATGCGGCTCAGAAGCGAAAGGGCCCCTTGCGGGGCCCTTTCTTGAGCTGGCATCGATACGTTTGCAGGGGATCGGGGCCAGCGTCGAGGTGCACACTATCAGGTTGTACCGGAGAAAGCTAGGGCCTATTTACGAGAAGCGGGGGGATCGGGCGCCTGCTCTCTCCGGTACGGTAAATCGCTACTTACTTACACATCTGCACAAAACGCGACGCTGCAGGGCTCCACCGTCATGTGGTTCTTGAGGGGGAATACCGAGTTTTTCTCCACGATGGTGGTGTTGGGCATATGGACGCCGGCTGTGGACGATTCCGGCTGCGAAACCATGATGGCGACGGTCAGGAAGACTCCGAGGCCAAAGGCGGCGGTGGCGATTCCCTTGAACATGTTTGACTCCAACCCTTGCGGTGTTTGTCGATGTTGAGAGGACGCTACGCGATCACGCCGGAATTGGTGCTGAACGGATTATTCATCTTCTGTTTAGGTTCAAAGCACCGGTAGGATAGCGAGCAAACGTCGGGCTTGGAAAATGGTTGCAGCGGGCGGGCGATAATTTTTCGTCTGCCCGCAGGCATGAATTCAAGTCATTGTTCTGTCTCGGATAAGGGGCGAGCTTGCAGGAGTGGACGGCGGTCAAGGTGACGTTAGAACTCGCTGCGGCGACGGTGGCGGTGCTGCTCGTCCTCGGCACGCCTCTGGCCTATTGGCTGGCATTCACGAAAACCAGGCTTCAGCCGATCATCGAGGCGCTGGTGGCCCTTCCGCTGGTGCTCCCGCCGACGGTGCTCGGCTTCTACCTGCTCCTGCTGTTCGGGCCGCAAAACCCGGTCGGGTCGCTGTGGCTCACCGTGACCGGAACCACGCTTGCCTTTTCATTCACCGGGCTCGTCGTGGCGTCGGTCATCTATTCGCTGCCTTTCGTGGTGCAGCCCCTGCAGCAGGCTTTCATGGAGATGGGCCGCGGACCCCTGGAAGCGGCCGCAACTCTCGGCGCCGGGCCGAGCGATGCCTTCTTCTCGGTCGCGGCGCCGCTTGCCCGGCGGGGCTTCATCACGGCGACCGTGCTGGGCTTCGCCCATACGATGGGTGAATTCGGCGTGGTGCTGATGGTCGGAGGAAACATACCGGGCGAGACCAGGCTGATCTCCATCGCCATCTATGAGTCGGTCGAGACATTGAACTATCGCGAGGCGCATATCCTGTCTCTGGGACTCCTCGCCTTCTCCTTTCTCGTGCTCGTCGGCGTCTTCCTGCTCAACCGGGGCCTGCCGGTGGCGAGCCGAAGGACATGAGCGACATCGCAGTCGATGTCACCGCCGTTCGCGGATCGTTCAGGCTCGAGGTCAAAACGGAGTTTTCGCAAAGCGGAGCGACCGTGGTGCTCGGTCCGAGCGGAGCAGGGAAAACGACGCTGCTACGCGCGATAGCCGGGCTCGACCGGGGTGTCCAGGGGCGGGTGAGGGTCGGCAGCGATTACTGGCTCGACAGCGAACGCGGCATTTTCCTGCCGCCACACAGACGCGCCTTGGGCTATGTGTTCCAGGATGGCCGGTTGTTTTCGCATCTCACGGTGCGCGGCAATCTGGACTTTGCCGAGCGCCGGGCGAGAGGCAAGGGACTGCAGTTCGAACGGAGCCAAATCCTGGCCGTGCTGGCCGTAGAAAAACTTCTCGACCAGCCGGCGACGACGCTCTCGGGCGGAGAGATCCAAAGGGTTGCCATCGCGCGCGCCCTGCTGAGCCGGCCGCAGCTCTTGCTGATGGATGAGCCGCTGAGCGCGCTCGATATCGCCCGTCGCGCGGAAGCGCTCGCCTATATCGAGCAATTGCCGGAGGAATTCGGAATCCCGATCATCTATGTGACTCATGCCATCGAAGAGGCGGCGCGCCTCGCCAAGGCGCTTGCGGTCATGGTGGAGGGAAAGATCATCGCCAGCGGGCCGGCGCAGGCGATCCTGGCGCGGCTTGATCTCGCTCGCTATCTCGGTCATTTCGAGGCGGGTGCCATCATCGAGGGCGTGGTCAGGGGGGAAGACCGGGCCTATGGTCTGACGCGCGTCGATATCGGGACCAGTACGCTGGAAGTGCCTATTCTGGGCCTGACAATGGGGAGCCAGCTGCGGCTGCGGATCAGGGCACGGGACGTGGCCATTGCAATAACGAGACCCGATCATCTCAGCATTCGCAATGTCATCCCGGTCACGATCGAAGAAATTGCCGGGGAGGCGGGATCGGCTTTCGCAGAATTGCGCCTGCTCGCGGCGCATCAAGTGTTGCGGGCGCGCATCACAAGGCGGTCGGTCGAGGACCTCGGCCTCAAGCCTGGGGGAGCGGCCTATGCCCTGATCAAGAGTATCGCGGTGGACCGCCAGCTCATTGCGGAAGGACGGCGCAAAGGCAAGTGACATCATGCTGACCCTGTTCGGAAATCTCGAATCCGGCAACGTCCATAAAGTACAGATGCTGCTCCATCGGCTCGCAATCGCCTATCGGAGGGTCGACGTCGCTCAGCCGCGCGGCGAACCGCGGCGGGAGGCGTATCTGAAGATCAACCCGATGGGTAAAGTTCCCGCCGTCAAGCTCGAGGATGGAGATGTGCTGACCGAGTCCGGCGCCATACTTTATTACTTCGGGCAGGGGAGCAAGCTCTGGCCGGGAGACCGGAGGGCGCAAGCGGAGGTTCTGCGCTGGATGTTCTTCGAACAATACAGCCATGAACCAGCCTTGGCGGTGATGCGGTATCTCATTCATTTCGCTCAAGGACCAGATCATCACAAAAAACGGCTCGAGGAACTCAAGCCTAGGGCCATCGATGCGCTCAGGGCCATGGAGCATCAGCTCGCGACATGGAAATTCATCGCCGCCGAAACAATCACCATCGCCGATATTTCTCTTTATCCGTACACGGCATGGGCGGAGGA
>DATFOT010000376.1:0-3271 GCA_035265265.1 Aestuariivirgaceae bacterium
CGGCAGCCAGGGGGAATATGCGGGCCTTCTCGCCATCCGCGGCTACCATGAATCGCAGGGCGAGGCGCACCGCAACATCTGCCTCATTCCCGTTTCTGCTCACGGCACCAATCCCGCATCCGCGGTCATGGCCGGTTTGAAAGTTGTCGCGGTCGCCTGCGACGACGGCGGCAATGTCGATGTTGCCGACCTGAAGGCCAAGGCGCAGGAGCATGCCTCGAACCTCGCCGCGCTGATGATCACCTATCCCTCGACCCATGGTGTCTTCGAGGAAGCCGTAAGGGACATCTGCGACGTCATTCACCATCACGGCGGACAGGTCTATCTCGACGGTGCCAATCTGAATGCCCAGGTCGGATTGATGCGTCCGGCGGAACTCGGCGCCGATGTCTGCCACATGAATCTCCACAAGACCTTCTGCATCCCCCACGGGGGCGGCGGGCCAGGCCAGGGTCCGATCGGTGTAAAGGCCCATTTGGCGCCTTATCTCCCCGGCCATTGCGTCGTCTATGGTGTCAATCCGGCTGCCGGCCGCAACCAGTCGACCGGTCAGGTATCGGCAGCCCCCTGGGGCTCATCCTCCATTCTCCCCATCTCATGGGCCTATATCGCCATGATGGGAGCGGAAGGCCTGACGCGTGCGACGAAGATCGCCATCCTCAACGCCAACTACATCGCCACAAAGCTCCGACCCCATTTCCCGATCGTCTATACCGGCCCGAACGGTTTCGTGGCACATGAATGCCTGATCGACCTGCGCGGGATGAAGGAGCGTTGCGGAATCTCCGTTGAGGATGTTGCGAAACGGCTCGTCGATTTCGGCTTCCACGCGCCGACCATGTCGTTCCCGGTTCCCGACACGATGATGATCGAGCCGACCGAATCGGAATCCAAACGCGAGATCGATCGCTTCTGCCAGGCGATGATCACGATCCGCGAAGAGATCCGCGAAGTGGAGGAGGGGCGCGCCGACCGCGTCGACAACGTTCTGAAGAATGCGCCTCACACGCATCGGATGCTGCTCGAAGATTGGAAAAAGCCGTATTCCCGCGAAAAGGCGTTCTTCCCGCTTCATCCCGGGCGTGACGATAAATACTGGCCGCCCGTCGGCCGCGTTGACAACGTCTATGGCGATCGCCATCTCGTGTGCACCTGTCCGCCCATGGACGCCTATCTCGAAGCGGCGGAGTGATGTCGGGCAGTGCGGTGCGTTAAACCAGCTTGTCCCTGAGATCGGCGATGCTGCGGTCGATGAGCTTTGCGCCCGCCGGGCCCTTCAATTCGTCCTTCAAGATGCGGGTCGCAACCGACACCGCAAGCTCCGCCGTGGCGGCGCGCACTTCCTTCACCGCGGCAGCCTCCGCTTGGGCGATCTTCTGCCGCGCCGAGGCCGATCGCCGCTCGAGCATTTCCTTCAGCTTGGTTCGTGTTTCTGCCGCATAGGCTTCCGCTTCCTTGCGTGCCTGTGCGATGACCTCGGCGGCTTCCGCCTCGGCTTGCTGGCGCTTGCCGCGATACTCCCCAAGCAGCGCCTGTGCTTCCTCCCTGAGCTTTTGCGCATCAGCCAACGCTTTGGCTATGCCTGCCGCCCGCTCGTCGAGGAGGCTTATGACCTTCGCCGGCACCTTCAGATATATGAACAGTGCGATCAGGAGGAAGAACGCGACGGCTACCCAGAATTCTGGATTCTGAAAGAGACTCACGCGCCCTCCTGCTTTGCCTTGCCCCTGTCGCCGGCAGCTGCCGCCGACCTCACATTGATGCCGGCCAGCTCTGCCACGATCTCAGCGGCAACATCCGCCGCGACCTTTTCCACCTCGCCCATCGCCTTCCTCTTGAGATCGGCGATCGTCTTTTCCGCCTTGGCTGTTTGCAAATTGATTTCCGCTTCGACCTTGGCTCGCTCCTTGGTGGTCTCCTCATTCAGCCTGTTGCGCGCCTCCTGGGCGATGCCGCTGCCGCGCGCGCGCGCAGCAGCGAGCGCTGCTTCATAATCGGCGATGGCCTGCTCGGTTTCCGTTTTGAAGCGCTGCGCGGCCTCGAGATCGTCGGCCACTCGCCTGGCTCGGCTCTCGATCGCGCCGCCCACCCGCGGCAGGGCGACGAAGCGCATCATGAGATAAAGGCCGATGAAGGCGATCGCGAGCCAGATCAGCTGCGGCGGCCATGTGGTCGTGTCGAGTTGCGGCATGATTGCCCTTTATTCCCGAGGCCGGTGCGGCAGAACCGTTACGCGGATCACCCGAACAGGATCAGCATGGCGACGGCGAAGCCGATGAGGCCCGTGGCTTCGGCGAAGGCGAAGCCCAGGAACAGCGTGCCGCGCTGTGCCGCGGCTGCTGCCGGGTTGCGCAAGGCGCCGACGAGGTAATTGCCGAAGATATGGCCGATGCCGACACCGGCGCCGCCGAGCGCAATGGCCGCAATGCCGGCACCGATCATCCTTGCTGCTTCAACATCCATTTGAATCTCCTTGGGGTTACGGGGTGGGAACGATTTCAGTGGTCGACGTGCAGGGCGTCATTGAGATAGAGGCAGGTCAGAAGCGCGAACACATAGGCCTGCAGCACCGCCACCAGCAGCTCGAGCGCATAGATCGCGACCAGCGCCATCAGTGGCAGCCAGCCGGCGAGCACGCCGAGCATGATGACGAAGCCGGCGATCACCTTCAGCATCATGTGCCCGGCCATCATATTGGCGAACAGCCGGATCGACAGGCTGAACGGCCGGATGAAATAGGAAATGATCTCGATCGGCACCACGAACGGCAAGAGCGGCGCCGGCACTCCCGCCGGCATGAAGAGCCGCATGTAACCGGCGCCGTGCTTGATGAAGCCTATGACCGTGGCTCCGATGAACACGATAAGCGCCAGCGCCAGGGTGATGATGATGTGACTGGTCACGGTGAAGGCGCCGGGGATGAGCCCCAGCAGATTGGCGGCGAGAATAAAGGCGAACAGGGTGAACACGAAGGGAAAATACCCCCGTCCCTGCGCGCCCAGCACCTCTTGCGTCATGCCGAAGACGAGCTCATAGAGGCTTTCCGCCACCGATTGCAGCCGCGTCGGAATAAGCCGTGTCGGCGCGGTGAGCATCAGGAGGCACACGGCCCCGACCGCGATCAAGGCCCACAGGCCGGAATTGGTCAGCGACAGGTCGAGATCGCCGATCCGGATCGGAATGATGCGCTCGATCTCGAACTGATGGATCGGATCGATGACCTTGTGGCCCTCCGCTGCGGCCGCCGCTTCCGTGCCGCTGACCGCCTCTG
>DATFOT010000377.1:0-8899 GCA_035265265.1 Aestuariivirgaceae bacterium
GAGATGACAACACCAGCGAAGCAGCTCTCACGGCTCCTTGCGAGCACCAGATGCCATATCATGCCGTGCTGCTGGGATGCGCTTTCGGCCCGGCTCATCGAACAGGCAGGATATGATTTTACCTTCATGTCGGGATTTGCAGTTTCAGCCGCCCGCACGGGAGAGCCGGACACGGGGCTGATCTCTTTCGGCGAGATGATCGACCAAGGCCGCAACATCTGCTCGGCGGTCGTCATTCCAGTCATCGGGGATGGAGATACCGGCTACGGCAATGCGCTGAACGTACGACGTACGGTTGCCCAGTATGCGAAGGCCGGCTTCGCGGGCGTGATGATCGAGGACCAGCTCAGCCCGAAGCGCTGCGGGCATGTGAAGGGCAAGCAGGTGGTGGAGCGGAACGAGGCGCTCACGCGGGTTCGCGCCGCCGTTGACCAGCGGGAGGCAGGCAGCGACATATTGATCGTGGCGCGCACGGATGCACGCGGTCCTTTGGGGCTCGAGGAAGCCCTGTGGCGCGCCCGGGCCTTTGCCGATCTCGGTGCGGATATATTGTTCGTGGAGGCTCCGCAAACAGAGAAGGAGCTGGCGGCGATCCCGGAAAGGGTCAGAGGTCTGCATATGGCAAATATGATCGCGGGCGGGGTGACGCCGGTGGTTCCGCCACGGCAGCTCGAATCCATGGGCTACCGAATAGCCGCCTATCCGCTTACCGTGCTGGGCGCGGCGATCGAGGCGATCCAAGCGGCTCTAAGCGCGCTCCGCGGCAATGACGGGCCAGGGGAAGGGCCGGCATTCGCGGATATCAAAAGGATAGTCGGATTCGACGACTATCAAGCCATGGAGGCGCGCTATGCTGAGGACAAAACGGAGAGCCGATAGTGGTTGAAAGCCCCTCGCCCATGCCGAGCATCAAGGAGTTGGTCGACAAAGGACCGATCGCGTCGGGCAGTGCCAAGCGGTCGGGCGGGCGCGAAGGGCGCCGGCAGATGCGTGCCGCGCCGGTTGCCTGCTTCCCGGTGCTGGAAAGCAAGATTCCGGTCTACGAAATCGTGCCGGCCGAGGCGATCGAACTCATTCATCTCGAATCCTGCAAAATCCTCGAGGAAACCGGTATCGAGTTCCGCGACGACGAAGCGGCCGAAATGTGGAAATCGGCGGGAGCGGACGTGCGCGGCTACCGCGTGCGGATCGACCGTGCGCTATTGATGGAACTTGTCGGAAAAGTGCCGCCGGAATACACAATGCATGCGCGCAATCCCGAGCGTACGGTCACGATCGGCGGGCGCAAGTCGATTTTCGTGCCGATGTACGGAGCGCCGTATGTGCTCGACTTCGAGGGCAAGCGCCGTTACGGGGCGAAGGCCGATCTCTATAACTTCCACAAGCTGGCCTATATGTCGCCGCAACTGCATTCGACGAGTTCCATCATCTGCGAGCCGATGGACGTGCCGGTGCCGCACCGGCATTTGCACATCATCTACGGCTGCCTCAGATGGTCGGACAAGCCGTTCATGGGAATCGTAACGGCACGATCGCGTGCAGAAGACACGATGAAAATGGCCGGCATCGTGTTCGGCGAGGAATTCGTCAGGAACAATACGGTGCTCACCGCTGTCGTCAACTGCAACTCGCCGCTGGTGTGGGATGCGACCATGCTCGACGCGCTGAAGGTGTATGCCGCCCATAATCAGCCGTGCTTGCTGTCGCCATTCGCGCTGTGCGGCGCCTCGACGGCGGCTTCGACGATAGGGGCGGTGGCACAGGTCAATGCGGAAGCACTCGCCGGGCTCGCGTTCACGCAGCTGGTGAGACCGGGAAGCCCCCAGGTTTACGGACAATTCATGGTGGCGGTGGACATGAAATCAGGCGCCCCAATGGGCGGGACACCGGAAGCAGCCCATATGATGATACTGATGGGCCAGCTTGCCCGGAAATACAGACTGCCATGGCGAACGTCGGGCTTTCACGTCGGCTCGAAGCTCCCGGACGCACAGGCGGGCTATGAAGCCAACATGCTCATGCATGCGGCGATCCTGTCGGGTGCGAATTACATCTGGCATGTGGCAGGGTGGCTCGAAGCGGGATTGTGCGCTTCCTATGCGAAATTCCTGCTCGACTGCGAGCAGCTGGGCGGATGGTACAAATATGCGCAAGGGGTGGACATCGAGGATCTGAAACCGGCAATGGAAGCCGTGCGCGAGGTAGGGCCGGCTGGGCATTTCCTCGGCACCGCGCATACTCTCAGCAAATTCGAATCGGCGTTTTTCATGCCGCCGATGATGGATTTCAGCTCTTGGGAACAGTGGGCGGCGGAAGGCTCGCTCGATGCCGCGGCCCGCGCGCTGAACAAGGCTCGCGTCATGCTGGACGCGTATGAAGAGCCGCGGCTGGATCAGGGAAAACTCGAAGCGCTCGAGGATTTCATCGCCCGGCGTGAGAGAGAGATTCCGGCAACGGTCAGCTGAACCGGCATGGCGAGAGGCAAAAAAGACACTTCAGCCGCATTCATGAAAACAATGAAGCTCTACGACCAGGTGGAGCGCATCGATAACGAGCTCAATGCGCTCGGGCTTGGAGCAGATGCCCCGCTGAAAGTCGAAGATCTAACCGCGTTCGACCAGTATCACTATCTCGGTACGTCCGCTGTCGATCACGCGATCGAGGCACTTGGCATCGGCGCCAGCTCGCGCGTGCTGGAGATCGGATCGGGGATAGGCGGCCCTGCCCGCTATGTGGCACAGCGAACGGGAGCGCATGTGCTTGCTCTCGAGCTGCAGCCGGATCTTCACCGGACAGCGGAAAGCCTGACGCGGCGCTGCGGCCTGTCGGGCCGCATCAGCCAGAGGTGCGGAAACATTCTCGACGGCACGCCTGATGACCAGCCCTTCGACGCCCTCCTGTCGTTTCTGGTGTTTCTGCACATTCCGGACCGCGACAGGCTGTTCGATGTCTGCCGCCAATCGCTCAAACCCGATGGGTCGATGTACATCGAGGATTTCGTTCTGCGGCAGGTGCCGAGCGCGGAAGAAAGGCATTCTCTAGAAGTCAAAGTGCTGTGCCCCTATCTTCCCGATGCCGAGACCTATCAAAAGCACCTGCGCGAGGCGGGATTCGAAATCGAAGGTTTCGACGACATGACGGAGAGCTGGAAAGATTTCACCGCGGATCGGCTTCAGGCGTTTCGTGAGAACCGCAGCCGCAATCTGAAGATCCACGGGGAGGCCATCACCGACGGCCTTGATGATTTCTATGCGACCGTGGCCGGGCTTTTCGAACGCGGTATCCTCGGGGGAGCACGCATCCTGGCGCGGCGGACGCGCGCCTAACGAGTTTCGAACCAGCGGGTGAGACGGCGCATTGCTTCCTGCAGATGCTCGGGCTTGCGGGCAAAACACAGGCGCAGGAAGCCTTCTCCATCCGTGCCGAACGCCGAACCCGGCGCCAGACCAACGCGGGCCTCATCGATGAGCCGATGCGCGAGCGCAGCCGAATTGGCTTCGCCGGCCATGCGGAAGAACAGATAAAAAGCGCCTTCGGGGAGAGCGAAATCGACACCTGGAAGGCGGCCGAGCGCATCACACACGATGTCGCGGCCAAGCCGGGCCTGCTCCACCTGCGCATGGACGAACGGCTCGCCCTGGTCGAGCGCGGCGAGGCAGCCTTTCTGGAGAAAGGTGGTGGTGCCGGAGGTGTTGTATTGAACGAGATTCTCAATGACCTGGCCCATTGCCTTGGGTGCAACCATCCATCCGACGCGCCAGCCGGTCATGGCCCAATTCTTGGAAAAGGTGTTGCAGAAGATGATCCGTTCGTCAGGATCGCAGACGTCGAGAAAAGATGGCGGAAGAGCGGTGTTGCTGCCATCCGAAGGAAAATAGAATCGTGCATAGACCTCATCGGCGATGATCCACAGCCCGCGGCTGCGGGCAAAATCGCGCACCACGGTGATTTCCTCGCGCGTCATCACGCGACCGAGCGGATTGCTGGGCGTGTTCATGAGCAATGCCCTGGTCCGCGCCGTCACCGATTTGAACAGGCGATCGAGATCGAGGTGCCAGCGCGTGCCATCGAAATGCATGGCCACTTCGACAGGCCGGACGCCTGCCATGCGCAGGGGCGCGGCGTAATTGGGCCAAGCCGGGGCGGGCAGCACAATCTCATCGCCCGGCGCCAGCAGCGCCTGGATCGCAAGCTGGACCGATTGCATACCAGACTGGCAGACGAAGAAGTTCTCAACATCGAAATTGCGGTGATAGAGGCGCTGATGATAACGCGCCAAGGCGGCGCGAAGCTCGGGGATGCCGCGCTGCCAGGTGTAGAAGGTCTCGCCGGCTTTCAAACTGGCGATTGCGGCATCGACGATAAAGCCGGGCGTGGGGAGATGGCCCTGGCCGACCCACAGGGGGATGACATCCAGTTCGGGCCGCGACTGCGCATAATTGAAAACCTCAACGATGCCGGAGGGCGGTTCGGAGGCAACCGAGGGCCTGAGGCTGCCCAAAATGTCGAGGGCAGAGGTCGGGGAGGACTGCAGCATGGTTGCGGTCATTGCAGCCGTTTCTGCCCGGCGAGGAGATCGCGAATTTCTTGCAGCAGCACTTCGATTCGCGGCGGCGTGGCGACCGCCACCGGTTCCCTGCGCCTGAACTTCGTCATAGCGCGGACCAGGAGAAAAAGGACAAAGGCGACAATGAGGAAATTGACCAGGACGGTGAGAAAATTTCCATAGGCCAGCACGGCGCCCTGCTGGCGCGCGGCGGACAGCGTGTCGGCGGTAACGTTGAAGGAGAGCGGCACGAAGTAATTGGAGAAGTCGAGGCCACCGGTAATGGCGCCGATCACCGGCATGAAGATGTCGTTGACAAGGGAATCGACGATCTTGCTGAAGGCAAGACCGATGATCACGGCAATGGCAAGGTCGAAGGCATTGGCCTTCAAGGCAAATTCCCGGAAATCCTTCCAGATGCGCATCTCGTAACTCCTCTGGCCGCGGCCATGATACTGCCCGGCGGCTTTGGAGCAGCAAAATCGGCAGTTTTCAACGCCTGTCAAGCGGCCGCAGGCCCTTGGCATGAATACCGCGAGGTCTGCTAAGCTTATTCATTCGGACGGGCTAAGACATGTTCCAGGGCTCCATCGTCCTTATCGCATTGGGCTATCTCGGCCTGTTGTTCGCCATCGCGAGCTACGGCGACCGGCTGGCGCTCAGAGGTGTGCAGCGAAGGCATGCGGCCCTGATCTATGCGCTTTCGCTCGGCGTGTATTGCACGTCCTGGACATTCTTCGGCAGCGTGGGCCTGTCGGCGCAATCGGGGTTCGCCTTCCTGCCCATCTATATCGGCCCAATCCTGGTGTTTACTCTGGGCTGGCCGCTGCTGCAGCGGATCGTTGCCATATCCAAACGGCACAACATCACCTCGATCGCCGATTTCATTTCGGCCCGGTATGGCAAGAACCAGTCGCTCGGGGCTTTGGTCGCGATCATCGCGGTTATCGGGGTCATTCCCTATATATCCCTGCAGCTCAAGGCGATCGCGCTCGCCTTGCAGACGATGCTGCCGGTGCCGCGGCTCGGCTTGATGCAGACGATCGGGCCCGCCGACTATCTGGCGCTGCTGGTCGCGGCGGCGCTTGCCGTATTCGCCTCGCTTTTCGGCACACGGCATATCGACACGACGGAACACCAGCATGGAATGATCCTGGCGATCGCGGTCGAATCGGTCGTGAAACTTTTCGCTTTCCTGTTCGTCGGGACATTCGTCACCTTCTCGCTCATGGGAGGTGCCGGCGCCATGCTCGAGCGGATTGCGGAGCGGCCCGATATTGCGCAGGTGTTTTCCGGAAACATCGATTGGGTGCGATGGAGCGTCATGATCGTTCTGTCGATGACAGCCATCGTGCTCCTGCCCCGGCAATTCCATGTGACCGTCGTCGAAAACCATAAAATCGCCGATGTCAAACGGGCAGCCTGGCTGTTTCCCGCCTATCTCGTGGCGATCAACATCTTCGTCGTGCCGATCGCAGCCGCAGGCCTTCTGACATTCGGCGCCTCGGGCGTCGATGCCGACAGCTTCGTGCTTGCCTTGCCCGTGGCGGCGGGCTCGAAGCTGTTCGCGCTGTTGGCGTTCATCGGGGGCCTTTCGGCGGCAACCGCGATGGTGATCGTCGAAGCCGTCGCGCTGTCGATCATGCTGTGCAACAATGTCGTGTTGCCGATCATCCTGCACCGGCAGGCGGGTTCGGGAGCGGCGGGCGACATGGGGCGCACGCTGATCACCATCCGGCGAGCGGCGATCGGCTGCATCCTGGCGCTCGCCTTCATTTATTACGAAGCCATCGGCAACAGCGCGGCGCTGGCGCAGATCGGCCTTATTTCCTTTGCCGCCATTGCGCAATTCGCCCCGGCGTTCTTCGGCGGCTTGTTCTGGCGGCGGGCCACCGCAGCAGGTGCCATGGCCGGGATCACAGCGGGCTTCGCGCTGTGGGCCTATACGCTGTTCCTGCCGTCTTTTGCGGATGCAGGCTGGCTCGGCGCGACCTTCACAGAGGGGCCCTGGGGTCTCGACCTCCTGAGGCCGAGACGGCTGTTCGGCTTCGATCTCGATCCCCTGACGCATGGCGCCTTATGGAGCCTCGGCATCAATTGCCTGGCAATGGCGGGGGTTTCGCTGTGGCGGCGCCCGACGACCGCCGAACAGGTGCAGGCAAGCATGTTCATTTCCCATGACAGCAGTCCGGCACATCCGAGCTACCGGCTGTGGCGCTCGACCGTGACCATGGGCGAACTCGAAGCGACGGTCGCCAGGTATCTCGGCGCAGAGCGGGCCCGCAAGTCATTCAAGGAGCACAGCGAGGCGCGGGGACAAGCGATCGAGGCATCAGCCGGAGCGGACGTGCGGAGCCTGCGCTTCGCCGAGCATCTCTTGGCGAGTGCGGTGGGCGCTGCCTCATCGCGGCTGATCATGTGGCTGCTCATCGAGCGAAGCGCGCCGAAGATGCGCGGCGCGGTGAGGCTGCTCGACGATGCCTCGGCGGCCATTCAGTACAACCGCGACCTTCTGCAATCCGCCATCGACCATGTGAAGCAGGGGATCGCGGTGTTCGACAAGAATTTGAAGCTCATTTGCTGGAACCAGCAGTTCGCGGCGCTACTCGACTTGCCTGCCGAGCTGGAACGGGTGGGCGCGCCGCTGCATGAAGTCATCGAGGCGATCGAAATGCGCTGCCAATCGCCCGGCGCGGCGCTCTCGGCCATAGAGGAAAAGGTCCGGCGAATTGCCATCCACCAGCAGCCTTACCAGGAGCGCTTCAACGAGCCTTTGCGAATCGTGGAAGTGCATTCGGCGCGAATGCCCGATGCCGGGGTGGCCGTGACATTCGCGGATGTGACGGAACGCGTCCTTGCCGCAGAGGCATTGGAAGCGCGGGTGGCAGAACGTACGGCGGAACTCACGCGTGTCAATGGCGAGCTGTCGCGGGCAAAGGCGCAGGCCGATGAAGCCAATCTCGGCAAGACGCGCTTCATCGCTGCTGCGAGCCACGACATTTTGCAGCCGCTTAATGCCGCGCGGCTGTTCGCATCAAGCCTCGTGGCACGGCAAAGGACCGGCAATGACAGCCAGCTGGTGCGCAATCTCGATTCTTCGCTGGAGGCGGTCGAAGAGATTCTCACAACGCTGCTGGATATCTCACGGCTCGATGCCGGCGCGCTCAAGCCCGAGGTATCCAGTTTTGCGATCGGCGAACTGATCGAGACACTGGCTCTCGAACATGAGCCTGCGGCCCGGGAAAAAGGCCTGAGATTGAGGAAGGTCCACTGCAGCCTGAATGTCGCCACCGACCGGCGGCTCCTTCGCCGGGTGCTACAAAACCTCTTGTCCAATGCGATCAAATATACCGCGGCAGGAGGAATCGTGATCGGGTGCCGCAGACGGGGCAAAGAGGTGGCCATCGAGGTGCACGACAGCGGCCGCGGCATCCCTGAGGAAAAACTCGCAGTGATCTTTCGCGAGTTCGAACGGCTGGATGCTCATAAATCGAACATTCCGGGGCTCGGCCTGGGATTGTCGATCGTCGAACGCATCGCCCAGATGCTGCAGCATGATCTAACCGTCCGATCAACGCCGGGCCGCGGCACAACGATCTCGATCGTGGTTCCTTCGGCCCCGGCATCGGCCCAGCCTGCCCCCGTTCGCGCCCGCCTCACCGCCGCGCGCGTGCCGACGCTCGGGCACTGCCGCGCGCTCGTGGTGGACAACGAGCCCGCCATCCTCAGCGGCATGAGAACTCTGCTCGAGGGCTGGGGCTGCGTGGTTCACACGGCCTCTTCTGCGGCGGAAGCACTCGCAATCAGTGCACGGGCAGAGAACCGTTTCGACATCGTCATTGCCGATTATCATCTCGGCGAAGACGACGGGCTCTCCCTGATCGAACATTTGAGGAAGCTGATGGAGCGACAGGTGCCGGCCTTGCTGATCACCGCCGACAGGTCGGCGGCTGTCGTTCAGGCAGCGCAGCGCAAACACGTCGTGCATATGAAAAAGCCGATCAAGCCCGCCTCGCTGCGTGCCGCGATGAGCCATGTGCTGGCACGGATGGAAGCGGCCGAGTAACCTTAAGGAGCGCCATTCGCCGCCACGCCGTCGATACGACTGGCAGCAATCACGGCTTGGGTGCGGCTGTCGACATTGAGCTTCTGCAGGATCGCCGAGACGTGCTGCTTGATCGTGGCCTCGGAGATGCCGAGGTGGAAGGCGATCTGCTTGTTCAGAAGACCCTCACGCAGCATCATGAGCACCCGCACCTGCTGCGGGGTCAGGGCGGCCAGACGGCGGGCAAGATCATCGGCTACGGAATCGGGATCGGCGGGGAAGCAAAGATCGTCCGGTATCCACACATC
>DATFOT010000378.1:0-3816 GCA_035265265.1 Aestuariivirgaceae bacterium
GTTTCGGTGAGATCGGTTGAGACAAACAGGATCGCCGTGCCGTTCGCCGCGAGCTTTTGCAGCTTCGAATGGATTTCGCTCTTCGAGGCCATGTCCACACCCTTAGTCGGCTCCTCCACAATCAGCAGGCGCGGCTTCGTCTCGACCCATTTTGCCAGCAGCACCTTCTGCTGATTTCCGCCAGAAAGCGCTGCACATTTTGTGCGCGGACCGTCGGACCGAATGTTCATGGATCGAATATAGGTTCGTGCCGTTTCGTCCTGCTTGCGATCATCGAAGACCCCGGCAGCAGAAAACTTCTGGAGAGACGCCGAGGCGATATTGTCGCCAAGGTTCAAATCGAGAAACAGCCCATCGGTCTTCCGGTCGGGCGGAACGTAGCCGATACCCAGCGCAATGGCGTGGCGCAAAGACGTCAGCTGAAGGTTTTGGCCATCGATCAGAATAGCGCCGCGGGTCGGGGTCAGGAGGCCGGCGAGGCACGAAGCGAGGACGCTGCGGCCCGATCCCAGAAGTCCCACCAGGCTGATGATCTCACCCGAATGGATGGTGAAACTCACATTGGAAAATGCACCCGGCAGCGAAAGGCCCCTGGCCTCGAGAATCGGCTTGCCGATGTGGCGAGTGCCAAGATCTGCGCTGAGCGCGATGGCGTGGCCGACCATTTCCTGAACCAGAATATCCGCCGTGATCGACTCTGCCCGGTGGATGGCGACAACCCGGCCGTCGCGCAGAACGGTGATCCGATCGGCCAGCGATGTGATCTCGTTCAGATGATGGCTGATGTAGATTATTCCCATGCCTCTCGATCTGAGACGGCGAATGAGCTCAAATAGTGCATGCTTCTCATGTGCATCGAGAGCGGAGGTCGGCTCGTCGAGCAGCAGCAGTCTGGCATCGAGCGACAATGCTTTTGCAATCTCGACGAGCTGGCGCGAACCCAGCGGAAGACTGCCGACCCGTCGGCCTGGATCAAGCGACAGGCCGAGAGAGCTGAGGATTACCTCAGCACCGGCCATGAGAGCTTTCCGATCAACAAACCCGCGACGGGAGGGGAGACGCCCGGCAAAAATGTTTTCAGCGACGGAGAGAAGATCGGCGAGGCTTAGCTCTTGATGCACGGTTGCGATTCCAAGTCGCTGAGCGGCCTGAGGAGAATCGATTCTCTGAGCGGACCCTTCGAAGCTGATCTCACCCTCATCCGGCTTGACCACGCCCGATATGATATTGATGAGGGTCGATTTGCCGGCACCGTTCTCGCCGACGATGGCATGGATTTCGCCGGGCGATACAGTGAGCGATACCTCACGCAGGGCCTGGGTCGCGCCATAGGCTTTTGAAACGCTGCGAATTTCGAGAAGCGGAGCCGTCATGCAGCCCTGCCCGTAGGTTTGTCGGCTGCCGCGATATCGTCCACAGTCTCGGCATAGGTCGTTTTGGTCCGCTCGATATGTCGGTCCAGGATAGAAAGAGTGGTTTGCAGGTCGCCCGCCGCCACGCTTGCCAAAATGTCGCGATGTTCTTCAAAGGACCGCTCGGTATGCAGCGGTTTCACAGCGAGATGGGTGCGCAGGGCGGCGATCTTGCCCAGGTAAATCGAATAATTATCGGCCAGCAGGGGATTGTCGCAGGCCCTGAAAAAAATTTCATGGAAGGCCGTGTCGGCGTTCAGATAGGTGCGCATGTCGTGAGCGGCGCGTGCGCGTTCCATAACCGCAACCGTTGCTTGGAGGCCGTCGAGCAGGCCCTTATGATCTCGTGCAAAGGCCAGCCGCAGCGCTGCCGCCTCGAGGGTGAGGCGGAGCTCGCACATGTGCATCACTTCGCGAGCCGACAGGGTGAAAACAAAAGCGCCGCGCTGCGGCAGGATGCGAACGAGCCCCTCATGGCGAAGCTGAGCCAGGGCTTCTCTGACCGGGGTTTTCGACACGCCGAACATTTCGGCAAGCTGCCGCTCGGATAGAGGCTGGCCCAGCGCGAGGTCGCCTTCGACAATCGACTGACGCAGCCGGTGAAGGACTGCGGCGGTCAGGGATTGTGGCCTTTTGATGGGGCGCATCGCACGCTTGCCCGTCAATCTGGTGTCTGATATATCAGACACCAGTGCGCGCGACAAGCGTTGCCGTAAAGAAGGTCGCACAGGGAGTCGAGCCGGTGCGGGCGGACCTCGTGGTTGATTGTCGAAACGATCACGGCGAAGGCGTGCTGTGGTCGCATGAGCATCGGTTGCTCATGTGGACTGATATCAACGGCGAACGAATCTGGACCTTTGATCCCGCGACCGGGACGCATGAGTCCCATAGGACACCAGGCCGTGTCGGCTGTTTCGCACCGCGTCTCGGCCGTCCGAGCCATCAACTCATTGCGGCATTTGCCGATGCTTTCGCCCTTCTCGATTTGTCAACCGGCAAGCGGGAGGACATTGCCCCTTTCGAACCGGACTTACCCACGACGAGGCTAAACGACGGACGCACCGACCGCGCCGGACGATTTATCGCGGGCGGAATGGACGAAGCGGCACTTGCGCCGATCTCATCGGTGTGGCGTGTTGACGTGGACTGCAGCGTGACGCGGCTATTCGGCGGGGTAAGCTGTGCCAACTCGGCTTGTTTCAGCCCGGACGGCAAGTGCATGTATTTTGCCGACAGCCCGACCAAAACCATCGTCGCCTATGACTATGAACCTGCCAGCGGACAATTGGGGGAAAAGCGCGTCTTGGCCGAGGTTGATGGGATCCCGGACGGCTCTTGCGTCGACAGCGAGGGGTGCATCTGGAATGCGGTTTGGGAAGGCTATCGGGTGGAACGATGGTCACCGGATGGCACGCTGATCCAAGTGATTGAGGTTCCCGTGAGGAAGCCGACCTGCTGCGCTTTCGGCGGCGATGATTTCGCAACGCTGTACATCACCACTTCGCGCCTAATGGAGGACGATGACATTTTAGGGCGGGAACCGACCGCGGGAAGCCTTTATTCGGTCAAGCCAGGCGCACGAGGCCTGGCGGACACAGCATTTGCCGGTTGAAGAATTGGGAAACAGGAGAGAGACAATGAGAGACATCATCACCCGCCGCCAGTTCAGCATACTCGCCGCGGCCACGGCATTGACGTGCTCCGTACCACTCGGCTGGGCAGCCGAATACCAGGCGCCGCAGCCGCTCCAGCAAGGCGCACAGGCCGATATTTCGAAACTGAAGAACGACGGTACGATCACTATCGCCTATATGCCGCCGGCGACCGAATTCAACTATTACATTGCGATCGGTGAAGGCCTCAAGGCAGACGCCGCCAAAGCCGGTGTCGAGACGTTCATGCTGGCGCCCCAGTCGGGAGCGGACATCAACAGCCAGATGGGCATGATCCAGGACGTCATCACCCGCAAGGTCGATGCCATCATACTCTCGACCCATGACGAAGCCGCCGCAGCGCCATTGGTGAAGCAGGCGGTCGATGCGGGCATAGCCGTCGTCATCGTCAACTCGGATATCGCGAACTTCCCGACACCCATTCATGGCGTTGTCGGCTATTCCCAACGCAAAGGCACGAAGAAAATCGGTGACTATTTCCTGGAGAAACTCGGCGGCAAGCCGGCAAAGATTGGAATCATCGAAGGCCTGCCGGGGTATCACTCGACCGAGCGTGTCGGCGGGTTCAGGGACGCGGTCGAAGGAAAGCCCGGAATCGAAATCAAGGCTTCCATACCCGGCGGATGGAACGTGGAAGGCGGCAACACGGCGGGAATGGATCTGCTGCAGGCGAATCCCGATGTCGATGTGCTGTTTGCGGCCAATGACTACATGATCATGGGTGCGGCTCA
>DATFOT010000379.1:0-6547 GCA_035265265.1 Aestuariivirgaceae bacterium
CTCGGGTCCTGCCGATGTCGTCGTTTACAACGCAAGCGCGCGGGTGCGGGGACCGTTCACTTCCCTTGCCCCTGCTGACGTGGAAAAGGCCATCCGCGTCAGTGCATTCGGCGGCTTTCTGATGGCGCAGCAGGCGGTGAACCGGATGCTCAAAGCCGGGCATGGCGCCATTTTCTTTACGGGAGCTTCGGCAAGCGTGAAAGGCTATGCGGAGTCGGCCCCCTTCGCCATGGGCAAATTTGCGCTGCGCGGGCTCGCGCAAAGCATGGCCCGGGAACTGGCGCCGAAGGGGATTCACGTGGCCCATTTCGTCATCGATGGAGGAATCAAGAGTGCGGAGCGCGGTGAGCCGGCCGGGGCATCGGACTCCCTGCTTCTGCCGGAAGCCATTGCCGAGAATTATCTGCACGTTCTGCGGCAGCACCGCAGCGCCTGGACGTTCGAGATGGAGCTCCGGCCCTGGGTGGAAAGATTCTGAAGGGTCGAGCGGCAGTGCTATGGCTCCAGCTCCTATTGGCGGCACTTGGCCTTTATATCATCGTGGGTGTCGGCTTAGCGCTCGTGCAAACCTCGCTCCTGTTCCCAACCGGACTGGCCGGCCGTGGCGGGGTTTATCTGCCCGCTACCGCGCGGCGTATCTCTGTGAAAGCAGCCGATGGCAACATATTGCACGGCGTGCATATCCCGTCCTCCGCTTCGCCAGTGGGCCGAATGCTGCTCGGTTTCGGGGGCAATGCCTGGAATGCGGCGACGCTGGCGACATTGCTGAATGAGCTGATGCCTGGCTATGAGGTGGCAGTGTTTCACTATCGCGGCTATGCGCCCAGCGAAGGCAAGCCGAGTGCCGCATCGCTTTTGCATGATGCGCTGGCTGTTCATGACGGCTTGAGCGACTTCGCGCCGGGGGTGCCAGTGATAACGATCGGCATCAGCATCGGATGCGGACCTGCCATGCATCTTGCCCGGCACAGAAGACTATCAGGCGTGATTCTGGTCACGCCTTTTGATTCCTTGGCAGCGCTTGCGCGCCATCATTATTGGTGGGCGCCGGTGCGGCTGCTTCTGCGCCACCGAATGGAAATTGCCGCAGATGCCGGTGAAGTCGATGAGCCGGTGGCGATTATCGCTGCGGAGGGGGACAGCGTGGTGCCGGTTGAGCGAACCGAAGCCCTGCGCAGCAAGATCAAAAGGCTGGTCTTCTACCGCGCGATTGCCCATGCCGATCACAACGATCTCTATGATCGCCCGGAATTTGCCACTGCGCTCAGCGAGGCGGCGAGCCTGATCAAGGCTGCCGGCAGTCAAAGAAATTCAAGCCAATCATTGCCTTGAGCGGTCATCGGAAAACAAGGTAACGCGACTCCTAACGGAGTGTGAAAAATTTGGCTGAACCGGTTCACGGATATTTCCCGAGTTGATGCTACTAGGTCTCTGCAAGCAGAGAGCGATATTAGCTCGTTTAGATTGTTGCGGTCCTATTCCATGAAACCGGTGCCAGATATTTTCAGCAGTCGGGAAACGCTCCAAGCAATTATCGACGAGATTGCCAACCCGATTTTCGTGAAAGACCGCAGCCATCGGCTGGTGCTGGTCAACAAAAACTTCTGTGAGTTCACGGGCCGGCAGAAGTGCGACATCATCGGCAAATCGGATGTCGATCTCGTTTCGAAGGAACAGGCGGACGTATTTCTGCGTACGGACAATTATGTCTTCGAGACCGGAGACGGCAACGATAATGAGGAACTGATTACCGACGCGGCGGGGCAAACCCGCACGATCCTCACACGAAAGCGGCTCCTGCCCATAGGCGGCTCAGGGCCACTGCTGGTGGGCGTAATCTCCGACATCACGGAATACAAAGAGACCGAGGCGCGAATTATGCGGATGGCGCAGCATGACGCGCTCACCGGCCTCGCGAACCGGCTGCTTCTCACCGAATGGCTGGAGAAAGCGCTGTTGCGTGGAACGAATGGGGGCGGCTGGTTCGCAATCATGCTGCTCGATCTCGATGATTTCAAAGAGATCAATGACACCTTCGGCCATGCGACCGGCGATACGCTCTTGCGCTGCGTGGCCAACCGCCTTCGATACACTTTGCGGGACAGCGACCTGATTGCCCGCCTGGGCGGGGATGAATTCGCGATCATCGTGCCGGTGAAGAACGGCCGTGAAGAATGTGCGGCTCTTGCTGGCAAGATCATTGCCGCTCTCGCGGAGCCCACAAAGCTCGGCGACCATAGCATTGCCACCCTCGCGAGCATCGGAATCGCCATTGCCCCGAAAGACGGAAACACCGTCGATGCGATACTCAAGAACTCGGATTTGGCGCTTTATCACGCAAAGTCGGAAGGGCGGAATACCTTTAGGTTCTTTACCCCGGAACTCGACCTGCAGCACCAAAGACGATGTGAGCGGGGAAGCGAGTTGCACAGTGCGCTTACCAATGGCGAATTCGAACTCTATTACCAGCCGATCGTCAATCTCGCGCGCGACGAAATTTCCGGATTCGAAGCACTCCTGCGATGGAATCATCCGAAGCGCGGTCGAATCGAACCATCCGAATTCATACGATCAGCCGAGGAGACGGGTCTGATCCTGCCCATCAGTGAATGGGTGCTGCGGCAAGCATGCCAGGAGGCCATGTCGTGGCCGCGCCACCTGAGCGTGGCGGTCAATCTTTCGATAAAGCAATTCACCGGGGCCGACCTTGTGTCCAAAATAGTCAGGGCGCTCGCGGCCACTGGCCTTGCGGCGAACAGGCTGGAGCTCGAAGTGACCGAGCCCATGGTCGTTCAGGCGCCGAAATCATCCGTGACCATGCTGGCGCAGCTCCGTGATCTGGGCGTGAGAGTGGTGCTTGACGATTTTGCAACCGGTGTTTCCTCGCTGAACAGTCTTCTCAGCTTTCCGTTCGACCGGCTGAAGGTGGGGCAGGAATTCGTAAAGATACTGAGCCAAAACCATGATCAGTCGGTTTTGCTTCTTCGGACCATCGCAGGGCTGGGCTCGGCGCTCGGAATGACGACGACGGTCGAAGGTGTCGCTACCGAGGAACATCTGCAAACTGTTCGTTCGACCGGATTCACAGAGATGCAGGGGTTTCTTTTTTGTCCGCCCCGGTCGGCACGGGATATAAGACCGCTCATGATCAGCGAAAGAATAAAAATGCCACGTCCGTCATGGTGGAAAGTGCGGCAGGCGGCCGGCTGAGCTCAGGTCCGTGAAGCCAAGTTGCGCTCGTCATGAACGGACGGCTATGCTTCGGCATGAACCCGATACTGGTAACCGGCTTCGAGCCCTATGGAGGGCGGCGGGTCAATCCAGCGCACGAGATCATGTGCAAGCTGGACGGCAGAATCATCGGCGGCAGCCTGGTCGCCGGACGGCCGCTGCCCGTCGCTTTCGAACCGCTGAAACGGCGCATAACGGAACTTCTCGATGAACTGCAGCCATCGGCCGTCATTGGGCTTGGACTTTGGCCCGGAGAAGCACTCATCCGGCTTGAACGCGTAGGACTGAACCTTGCGGATTGCGACACGACAGATAATGAGGGAAAGCTTGTCCGCGAAGAGGTGATTTCACCGAATGGCGCAGCGGCGCGCCTTGCAACCTTGCCCCTGCGCAGGATCGAGCAGGCATTGCTCGAAGCAGGAATCCCGACACGCGTGACCACAACGGCGGGTACCTTTCTGTGCAACGCGTGCCTCTACAGTCTGCTCGAAGCAGCAGAACACCGGTCGCCAATCCCTCGCTGCGGGTTCATTCATGTTCCCTACCTGCCCGAACAGGTGGCCGAGCGGCTCGCGGAGGTGCGCGCCAAAGGACAGCGGGGCATCGACCAGCAAACCGATCTGCCCTCCATGGATCTCTCGAAGAGCCTGAAGGCGGTCGAGATTGCTATCGAGCAAACCGCCCGCACCCGCCGTGATGGCTTGTGAGGCGGTCATTCGCGAGCTGAACGCGAGCATCGCTGTGGCTTGCGCGGGCGCAATCGGATGCTAATCTCGGCGCCAGCAGTTTGCGGGAAGGCGATCAAAAAATGCACAAGAAAGATCGAGAAATAATAGACGTTGCCGAGCATACCGATCAGGTGATGTTTCAGAAAAGCACGCGTCCAACGGGCAGCGGCTTCAAACTACCGATGCTCGTGCATGAGCGACTTGGCTATTCGCCGGAAGAATATATACGACGGTACGACATATTGCAGGAAGCCATGGCGCGGCTGGGGCTTGATGCGCTGCTCGTGCGCGGACCGGAAAACATCACCTATGTGATCGGATATGAAACCCCCGGATACTACAAATATCACTGTGTCGTCGTACCAAGAGGGGGTGAGCCGGTATTTCTTGTCCGTGACTTCGAGTGGCTCAACACGCCGGAATTCTCGTGGTGCGGCAGAATCGCCAAAGTTTACGACTGGGACCATCCGCCGACGGTTGCGGCAAACATATTGCAACAGCTCGGCTTGGGGGCCGGCAAGCGGGTAGGAGTAGAAAAACAGTGCTTCTATTATACCGTGGACGAGCACGAAACGCTCCTGCGGGAAATGCCGACCAATGACTTCGTGGATGCCACCGAGATCGTGTGGGATGCGCGGATGATCAAGTCCGAGGACGAGATTGCCTTGATGCACAGGTCGGCAGCGCTGGTGGACCAGGCAATGCTTGCCGGATATGAGGCAAGCGTGCCGGGCGCAACGGGCGATCACATCAATGCGGTGGTGAATGCCACCCTCCTTGAGCTTGGCGGGGAATATATGGGACTGCCGCCATTCGTTCTGGCGGGAGAGCGATCATGCCTGCCGCATCAGACCGGCGGAGCAAACAAGCTTGCGCGCGACGATGTTATGTATTTCGAAATCTCCGCCTCGCAGCGCCGCTACGCCGCGGCACTGATGCGAACCATTTTTCTGGGAAATCCCAAGGACGAATGGAAGCGTGCCGCCCATGCTTGCATAGAGGCGCTGAATGTCGCGCTCGAAGTGATCCGTCCAGGCGTGACCGCGCATGAAGCGGACAGCGCCGCCAGAGCCATCACGACCAAAGCAGGGTTTGCGGAATATCACCGGAACCGGCTTGGATATTCCATTGGAATCAACTATCCGCCAGATTGGGGTGAGGGGGAGATCATATCACTGCGCCTCGACGAGCATCGGCCGCTGAGAGCAGGCATGACATTTCACATGCCGCTACTGTGTCTGAAGTATCGTGAATTCGGCATTGGATTTTCGGAATGCATCGCCGTCACCGAGCGAGGCTGCGAACGCATGTCCAAACTGCCGGCGGAGGTCATTTGCAAGATCTAGAGGATTCATGCGAATTTGAGCCGATAAGCCGCGGCAATGTTCGCAAAAATGTTCAAAAAATGCCATTTTTCGCTGGTCACCTGCCGCTGATGGCCAGCCGAGGTGCCGAAAAGAATGATCAGTCCTGTCCGCTTTTTGCTCGCTGCGCTGTGTATGGGTCTCACGGCGGGGGCCGCGAATGCTGCAGATGTCGAGGCTGAATCGCCGGCCGATATCTACAACTGGAGCGGCTTCTATATTGGAGCGCATGTGGGATATGGAGAGGCCGATGTCAGCGGCGCTGAAACCGGCGATCCTTCACCCAATGACCTTAAGCTTAACGGTATCGTTGGCGGAGCCCAGGCGGGCTTCAATTGGCAGATCGACAATTTCGTGCTCGGCGCCGAAGGCGATGTGAGCGTGACCGACTGGTCCGATTCGTCGGCCGCCGGAGAACTGGAGGTTTCTTCCGATGCGGACCTGCTTGCCTCGCTCCGCGCACGAGTGGGTTTCGCAGTAGACACTCTGCTGATCTATGCCACAGCAGGCGCTGCATGGAGCGATGCGGAGTATAGCGTGGTCGATCCGCCTTTCGCCGGCAGTATCAATTTCGACGATATCGGCCTTGTTGCGGGCGGCGGTGTCGAGTGGGGAATGAGCGACCACACCTCGGTACGTCTCGAAGGATTGCATTACGACTTCGATGACAAGCACTCCGCAGTAGCAGATCCGAGCACGTTGAACGACAGCGTGACGCTTGATGATGCTTGGGTGGTTCGCCTTGGTGTGAACTGGCGCTTCTGAGCAGAGTCTTCCAAGATCAAATTACACAGCCCGTCGGTCATTTCGGCCGGCATTTTTTGACGTGGTGGGACGTCCCGCCGGTTCCCGCCCTGCGACGAAAGGCCTCGCGAATGGCCACATTCTGATCACGCTTGGCCTGTTTGTGCGCCCCTCTCGCAGGGTTGTCAGAGGAGCAGTGATGAAAAAATGGGTTTTAGCGATCACGATCATTTTAAGTGCAACAGTGCCGTCAACCCAGGCCTCCGCTACCAGCTTCGTGCAGAAGCTGATCGTCGCCACGGCAGAACGTTACGGTGTACCGAAATTCCTCGCGCTAAAAGTTGCCAAGGTCGAGAGCAGTTTCATCTGCGATGCGGAAGGCAAGGCGGGTGAGCTGGGTCCATTACAAATTAAGCCGGCGACTGCACGCATGATAGGCTACCGAGGCCTCGTCTCCGCATTGCGCAGCTGTGGGGCGGG
>DATFOT010000380.1:0-2563 GCA_035265265.1 Aestuariivirgaceae bacterium
ATACGTCGTACCGGGCTATTTCGTCGAAGGCTGCACCCTTTTTGCCGGGCGCCCCAAGCTTGGTAAGAGCTGGCTGTGCCTTGAGGTCGGACTCGCGGTCGCCTCCGGGTCGACCTGTCTCGGCGGCCTTGAGTGCGGCCAAGGAGACGTGCTCTACTTGGCTCTAGAAGACAACGAACGGCGCCTTCAACGCCGCATCGAAAAACTGCTGGGCCGGGCGCAGGAATGGCCCGAAGCTTTCCATTATGCCACCGAGTGGCCGCGGGCAGCTGAGGGATCGGAGGCGATCCGGGCTTGGCTCAAGCGAGCCAAGAGCCCACGGCTCGTGGTGGTCGATGTGCTCATGATGTATCGCGCCGCCGGCGGGCGCAGGGTGTGCCGATGGGTGTCATTGCGGCGCAGCTCGGGCACGCCGATACGCGGATGACCGAAAAGCATTATGCGCACCTCGCGCCGAACTACATTGCAGACGTGGTTCGGACGAACTTGCCTGATTGGGGCATCGCTCCCTCAAGCACCGTCGGGCCCGATCGCCGGCAGGCTTAACACTTTCGGTTCACGCGGCGATCACAATCGACAGCTGAGGGCAGCCGATCGCCAGTTCTCCGAACGCGGAACGCCCGTATTGATGCACAGAATGCGCGGACGGCCGCGGTCTTCCGGCCGACGTGCGAAGTGGCGCTCGGCGTTTCCCTCCGCTGTCTCTCCCGGCCCGTATGCGATGATGACCACATTGCGGGCAACGCCCGAGGTGGCCTCCTCCAGCTTCCGCAGTCGGCTTTCGTTCAATCGGTTCATCAACGTTTCACCTTTCCGGAAGCGCGTCGAGCCAGGCGCGATATTCCGCCGTGGTGCAGGGCAACTGGCGAATCGATATCTTGCCGAGGGCGAACGCCGAGCACGAAATCATCGGCGGCAATTTCGCCGCGCTCAACCATTGCCCTGGCCTCCCGTTCAGCGTCCTCCTGCGAGAGCCCCGGGAACACGACTTCGCGCCACAGAACGGCGAATGGAGTTTGCTCCAGCTTGCGCAATCTTGCTTCCATTCTCATTGCTTCGTCTTCGCCTCCAGCCGGGATATCCTCTCTTCGAATTCGGCTGCGTCGAGAACCCGCGTGAAGGTATCGAGAAGGCGCCCGAGTTCGGATGCTTCGCCTGGGGTCAGCTCGCCATCGGCCACCGCCTTCACCAGCCCCGAAGCGGCAAGCTTCGCATCGGCCGCCGTGCTCAGCTCGGGCAAGGCGAAGGATACCGGCCGCTCCCTCCGCGGCGGGCAGATGCGGTCGAGGCAAAGGCGCAGAGCGACCAGATCGCCGGCCTTTGCGAGCTCAATGGCCTTGCGGGTCAGAACCTCAGCCTCGCCATCGAGCAGGGCCTCAATCGCTAACGTCGTCTTATGGCGCGCACCCTTTGGCCTGCCGGGGTTACCGGGCTTGAAGCGGCCACCGCGGCGCAGGGGAGCGTCGTCCTCGAGGGCAGCCACCGCGACTCCGGATGTGACGGGGGCGGGGTTGGAACCGGACATGGGCATTCTCCCGACCGGCACAGGGTTGGACCGTGCGCGGCGGTTAAGGTGTTTGGTTCAGCCGAGGTGCGGCTGCTCCTTGAGACTTCGCCGGAGGACGGTGGTTCGAAATCGAGATGCTGATCTCACGTCACCCGGTGATTTGATTGACACTTATCTACTACTACAAAATGCGAAAAATGTCAACCATTATCTCCGAATTTTCTGTAATTCATCCATAGTTTTTCCGTTGGATATCATGGCTTACCCTGAGTTACAATGGAATGCGCTCAGTAACCCGACCGCTTGCCGCCCCGGTGCCCGTTTCCGTCCCGTTTTTTCGGACCGAGGGAGGGTGAACAGAATCATCAAGGTCCACAAATCGATCCACTGGTAGGACCAGCGAGGCTTTCGAAGCTTCGGTCGAGGGCGCCTATTACGGCGCCGAGATCGCCAAGGCCGAGCAGCAGGCGCGCATCGGGCGCTTCCCTGCCGTCGCCGGTCATCCGGTCAACACCGCCTGGGATATCGGCGTCGGCGACCACACGGTGATCTGGTTTTTCCAGATCATCGCCGGCCGGTTCCGCATCGTCGGCTACTTCCAGAACAGCGGCGAGGGAATGCCGTACTACCTCGACGAGATGGAGCGCATGGCGCGTGAGCGCGGCTGGGACCTCAAGGGTGGGCAGCACTGCCTGCCGCATGATGGCGGCGTCACGGAATGGGGCACCGGCCGCACCCGCGAAGAGCAGATGCGGCAAAGCGCCTCAAGGTCATCGTGGTCCCGAAGCTCGGGCTCGCCGATGGCATCAACGCAGTGCGGACCATTCTACCGCTCTGCGATTTCGACGCCGGCCCGACTGCCGATGGCCTCAAAGCGCTGAAGAACTATCGCAAGGAATGGGACGAGGAGCGCTCCGTCTGGAGGGAGCACCCGCGCCACGATTGGGCGTCACACGGCGCCGACGGCTTCCGCACCATGGCCTGCCGCTACCGGGACGCGCTGCCGCCGCCGAAGAAAGAGAAGCCGCCACCCCGTGACGCTTGGGCCGAAGACGA
>DATFOT010000381.1:0-3800 GCA_035265265.1 Aestuariivirgaceae bacterium
TCGCGCTGAGGCAAGTAGCCAAATTGCGGTGCGAGCTAGCGAGGGTGAGGGTGCGTTCGTGCTGCTCGGAACTACGACGTCACTCCCGCCCACGGATCCCCTGCTCCAGCGGACCGACAGCCGCGTTCGTTCTCGCGCGCGATGCCGGCCATTGCGGCAAGGTCGCGTTGGCGGATCTCGTGCGCCAAAATGATCCCTCCATCCCCCGAATTCTCGCCGAGAAGGGCGGCGAGTTCGAGGAGAACGCGCGCCAAGCGGCCCTGCGAATTCAGGAAGCTCGCGGCGCCGAGCGCGTCTGTGGTTTCGCGCATCCGGGCCGCCAGAGCCTCGACGAGACGAGGGATGAGCAAGACGACTTTCAGCGCGGCAACCTCTTCAGCTCCGCCATGTGTTCTAGATAGGTGATCACCGCATCGAGCTCCGCCTCGCTGAGTTTTTCCGGGCCAAATGCTGGCATTTTCTGCCCTGGCCAGACGCGGACGCTGGCCGGGTTCCGGAGATACTGCCGGAGGGCAGCCGGCTGGAAGTACTCGGTCGGGTTCATGGGCAGGTTCAGGTCGGGTCCCATCTCGGACGAGCCACCCCCGTTCATCCGGTGGCAGGCCAGGCAGAAGGCCGCAAATACCTCCTGCCCGACCCCGGCCGGGTGGTCGGCCGGTAATGAGCCGGCCACGGCTAATTGTGGCCAGCGCGCCGCTGGCGCGGGAACATAGCGCAGTGCGGCGACCTGATACGCCCAATACTCGCTTGGGACTTGGGGCGTCTTCGGACCCTGCCACACAATATAGAAAGGACCGGCGCTGCTTGCCTTACCCGGCAGGCGCGGCCAGGGAGTGTCGGCCGGCTCGATGGCCAGCCAGGCCTGAGCACCACCGGGCGCCGTTCCCGCCGCAAGCGAAAGCGGGATCTGGGCGGCGAAGCCGTCGATCGCTGCCGCCTCAAGGGCGGCGCTGTGCGAAGGGGCCGGCAAGGCAGCTAGGAGGCGAGACAATGGCACTGCGCGATAGCGCCGTGGACCGTGGTACGCGATGTCGGCGACGATCTCGACGTCGGCTACATCAGCGCGGGCGAGCAGAGCGGCTGTGTCAAAGGAAAGCCGGTCTCGGCCGTTTTCTAAGGTCAGCATCGCCGCAGCCCCAGGCATGAGGGAGAGCAGCAGCAGGCCGGCCCCCGTCATCAGGCTTCCTGCGAAACGCAGGATGGCATGCACGATGCCGCACATTGTGACTAGCTCTTCCGACATAGGGCAAGGCGCGACTGGCACCAAGGAGATCTCATCGGCGAAATGTTCGGCCCGCTGCGGACCAAAGAATCGTGTTTGCGGCAACGGAGCCGAAGCCGTCGATCCCGTCAGCGAGAGAGATGGATATGGACGCGCCGATGACGCGCCGCGCACCGCTCCGACGTATGATCAGGCCATTGCTCCATGTATCCGTGCCCTAGAATGCGCGGGTCGACCTAACGCAGCAAATAGCTTATCCCAATCAATTGGCTTCGTTAAGCAATCGTCCATCCCGGCCGCTAAATACCGCTCCCGATCGCTAGCTATTACGTTGGCAGTTAGGCCCACGATGGTCACCTTGCGGCGGGATCCGGGAAGTTTTCGAATACGCCGGGTAGCTTCGACTCCGTCCATCACGGGCATTTGCACATCCATAAGCACGATGTCGAAGCGCCTCTGCTTTACAAGCTCCACCGCCTCTGCCCCATTCTGAGCAAAGACAACTTCATGGCCTTGCTTGCTGAGGACGGCGCTTAGGAGATCTCGGTTTAGTGTAACGTCCTCAGCCACGAGTATCCGTTTACATGACACCTTGGGCGGAGATTTTGTCTCGTGCACCGAAGCTGTTGTCGCCTCACCTTGTTCTAGAGTGAGCTCGAACCAGAAATGGCTGCCTACACCTGGGATGCTATCGAACTCAATCACCCCGCCCATGGCGTCCAGCAAGCGCTTGCTAATAGCAAGCCCAAGGCCGCTTCCCCCGTATCGCCGTGTCATCGAGCTATCGGCTTGAACGAAGGGTTCGAACAGTTGCGCCTGTTTCTCAATGGGAAATCCCGCGCCGGTATCGTGCACATGAACCTGCAGCTTGACACGTCCGCCGTCGACTACCTCATGGATCAGTCTGATCCTAACCTCGCCCTGTTGCGTAAACTTGATACCATTTCCAACCAGGTTGATCAGGACCTGCGCCAGGCGGGTCGGATCCCCCCGAACTGGCGGCGGCGGGCAATCCTCAACGTCTATGAGCATCTGCAGCCCACGCTCAGCTGCCTCAGGGAACAACATGGAGCGAACGTTCTCAAGGACATCGATCATAGAAAATGATACAGACTCGAGCTCCAGCTTTCCCGCTTCGATCCGAGAAAAGTCGAGCACGTCGCTTACAACTGCGAGAAGATGTCGCCCCGAGTTTTTGATATTTTGTACGTATCTGATATGCTTTTCGGAGAGATCGTCAGCAGCCAGGAGATCCGTCATCCCAAGGAGTCCAGTCAAAGGCGTTCGGATTTCGTGACTCATTGTGGCAAGGAAGTTGTCTTTCGCGTGCTCCGCAGCCTTTCGGGCGGTAACGTCGGTGTAGGTGAGTACTTCGCCGCCCGCCTGGAGCGCGGACCGACGCACCTCGATAACCCGGCCGTCGAAGGTCCTCTGCTCCTCGATTTTCGATTTCTCATCGGCGAGCAGCTTCGGCTCACGTGCCTCCCGATGTGTATGAAGTTCAGTGACACCGTCGTTTCGTCGCTGGTGCTGATGAAAGAAATTGAACGCCGCTCTGGTAGGCATAGACTCCGGTGAGAGATTGAGGATTTCGAGAGCGCGGCGGTTATAAATCTTGACGGTGTCGGAGCTGTCGAACATAACGAGTCCCTGATCAATCGAATTCAGCGTTGTCTTTAGGAGCTCCGAATTCGACTCTAAATCCCCGGCAAGCATTGCCAACTCAAGCCGTGCGCGCTCGAGCATTCGGTTGTGCCAGAAGAGCATGAGGATCAGAGCGATTCCGCACACAATCAGCCCACCAGCCAAAGCGGTGAAAAGCCAATGTAGGCGGATGAGCTCACGCTGATCTTCAGCCACGTTCTCAGCTCCGTGACGATTGGCTGCGGAGGCAAGACTTGCAAGCTTAGGTTCCAATGGGGCAAGCATGGCGAGCGCACGAGCGGCAGCGCCAGGACTTTCGAGCTGCTCGACCAAGGGCTGAGCAGCTAGCACCAACTCATTGAATTCTCGCACTATCGCAACGCGCTCAGGATCCTTCGTGACAAAGTCCTGAAATTCTCCCGCGTTTAGCAGGTTCATGCGGTTGAGCAGGATCTCGAAGCGAAGCTCAACATCGTCCTTCGTAACTCCGCTCCCGGGCATGGCGAAGGCGGTGATGCGCTGCTCTAGTCTGGTGAACTCGTTGACGGCTTGGCTCGCCAGCCACGACGTGTTGTAGCGGGAAACTTCCCTTAATGCTTCCTGCCGCCAAACGATTACCGCTGCGATGTAAGCTGTAGCCAGCACAAAAAAAACAACGATCGCGGCAAGTGCGATCTTGGTGCGCTGGAGTGACATCTGAGCTCGTGGTCTGTTACTTCACCACCAACCGCGACACCTGCCAAGCGGATCTTCCATAGTAGGTTTGGCTCTTCAAATCCGGGTTTCTGTCGTAAGGATACACAATGAACAGGGGACCCTTGTCTCGAACGGGCATGTATTCACCATTGCGTTTTAACGCCAGAATCGGCCCGTATTTTCCGAAGTCAGAAATAGGTATTTCCGTGCTGTAATCATTGAGGGCAATTGCGACCAC
>DATFOT010000382.1:0-2968 GCA_035265265.1 Aestuariivirgaceae bacterium
GCGGGAGGTAATTAAGAACTCGGTCTGAAGGCGTATGTCAGTCCCATTCCATACTGCGTTTGGTGCCCGATAAGCTTCCGGCTCCAGCCCCGTCATGGCCGCATTGTTCGGCATTTGGCCGGCGACAAAAACGTAATCCCCGGACAGCAGAGACGGAATGAACCCCGAATGAGGCGGCACCGGCACCCCCTCAGGACGTGCAGGCTTCGGCTCCCGTCCACCGCCTGGGAGGACGGCCAACATTGAGACGTCCATATTGGCGCCTTCAACGGCGAGTTCCTCCATCAAGACCGACGTGCTCGGGGGCACGTAGTCCTTGAGGGCAGCCTTTCTGGCGCGTTGGTACGGATTTACGGCTTGGGCGCTCGGATAGTACTGGTCTACCCGGACAATATGTCGAAGGTCGCCGCCTTCCTCTGAGATAAGCTTTCCGAGGCGTTCGATGATGAAATCACCTTCGCGGCGGTAACGGGGCTTGCCGCCCAGAGGAAGCCCCGGCCGGCCCGCTACTGAGGCCGCAATACCGCTCTGGTAATCAGTTGCCAAATGACCCGTGAAGAACAGCCAGGAGCCAGCGCGGGCCCCCAGGGCGAGTTGTATGTCCGTATCCCCCAGACGGGTTGGGGACAGGTATTTCACGTCGGACATTTCAGTTCTCCTCGTGGGGCTTTGCTGGGACCTCTACTCTGCCTACAGCACCGGCGAGCGCCGGTTCAAGATGCGCGATAGCCTCCGTCTCGCTAGTCCTCAAGCGCTCGCTGATCCAACTCGCGTTGACACTGAGCTGGCGCGACCCTACCGTTTGCTCCCGATCGGATCAGGCCCTACCGCTGGTGCATCAGCCTTTGTTGCAGGTCAATCAAGTTCGGAAGGTTTACGGCGGCCCCGTTCACGACAGCTACGTCGCGCTTGACGGCATCAATCTCGACATCCGCAAAGGCGAGTTTCTCTGCCTCTTGGGGCCTTCGGGGTGTGGGAAATCGACCCTCCTCAACATCGTGGCTGGCTTCGAGGCCGCCACTACCGGCTCTGTTAGCTTCAACGGAGTGCCCATCCGCAGCGCGGGTCGCGAACGGATGATGTTCTTTCAGGACGCAGGATCGGCGCTCTTCCCGTGGCTTACTGTCGAGGAGAACGTGCGGTTCGGCTTACGAGTGCGAAAAGTGCCGAAGGCAGACTGGAACCAGGTCATTGAAAAGTACCTGCGCATGGTCGATCTCGACGCACACCGAAATAAGTTTCCGGCTCAACTTTCAGGCGGCATGCGTCAACGGCTGCAGATCGCACGCGGCCTAGCGGTCGAGCCGGCAGTTCTCTTGATGGATGAACCGTTTGCGGCCTTGGATGCCTTAACGCGAAGGAGAATGCACGCGTTTCTAATCGAGATTTGGCAGCGTACCGGCACGACAGTGGTGTTCGTGACCCATGACATTGCCGAAGCAATCACGTTAGCAGACCGCATTGGAATGATGTCTGTGGGCCCAGGTTCCGTGATCACGAAGGTAATCGACATTGAACTCGCCCGGCCGCGTGACCTAACAAACCCGAAAGTCGCTGAGCTTTTCCACCAAATTGAAGGACTCCTTGCGCCCGACCTAGCGCGCTCCGAACTGCATGCAACGCCGGCACTGAGCTAGCCCATGGCGGAAGGCGCGGGAGCAGCAAACGTGAGCCGTGGGGGACAAAGCAGCCGCGTAGAAGCGCGATCGGCCCTATCCCACATGATCGAGTCTGGCAGGCTGTGGAAGCGCTATCGCACCCTGAGCTTGTCAGCAGCGTCGGTAGGGCTCGCGTTTCTCTTTTGGCATGTGCTGTCGACGTACCTGTTCAATCCATTCCTCATTCCGCCGCCTCTTGAAGTGATCCGCACCGCGATACCCATGATTGTAAGCGGCGAAATATTGCAGGACGTGGCAATCAGCATGACCCGGGTGCTTGTCGGGTTCGCTACCGGCTGCCTTGCTGCCGTGACCCTCGGCGTCCTACTTGGACGCATGCGGCTGCTTCATGATCTCTTCGACCCCATCATCGAACTGCTGCGATACCTCTCGCCAACGGCGATGATCCCAATTGCAGTGATCTGGTTCGGCATTGGGGAGATGTCCAAGTACTTTCTCATCTTCTGGGGCACTTTTTTTATCGTCCTGATCAACACGATCGCTGGGGTGTGGCGCGCTCCGATCGCGCGTCAGCGCGCAGCCGAGTGTCTCGGAGCAGGCAAGCTTCAGATCTTTATCCTGGTGGTTATCCCCTCGGCGGCGCCATACATTGTGACTGGAATGCGCGTCGCAATGGCATCTTCCTTTATGAGCATCATCCCGGCCGAGATCCTCGCCGCCGACTCCGGTATAGGTTACCTCCTCCAGAGGTCATCGATGTTGCTGCAAACAAACCGCATTTTCGTGGCGCTTATGACGATTTGCGTCCTGGGCTTTGCCGTTGATCGCGTATTTCGGCTTATCGTCGACCGTGTGCTTGCGCGATATATGTCATTCGTCTCCGTGACCTGAGAGAAAATGAAAGCTCAAATCTGCCGAAAACGATGGAGGGGTTCGATGTTGAAAAAAAGCATGACCATAGTCCTGAGTGCCGCGGCCACGCTAGGCCTGGCCGGAATTCGCGACGCCGCCGCTCAGAACACCCCTCTCAAGCTGACGCTCTTTGGGCAGCCATCCGTAAATAATGATGCGGTCTGGATGGCCTTCGAAAAAGGTTTCTACAAAGACGAAGGCCTTGATGTCACCTATCGCCTGTTCCCGTCGGGAACGACAGCGTTCCAGACTTTTCAAACAGGGCAAGGCGATATTGTGCTGACCGGGGATCTGCCGAGCGTGCAGTATTTCGAGCGTGTCAAGGGTGACTATCGCACGATCGCCGTGATGGAGCGCGATGCTAAGGGCTACGTGGCCATAGCTCAAAAAGACATCACCAAGCCGCAGGATCTCATTGGGAAAACAGTAGCAACCCG
>DATFOT010000383.1:0-4086 GCA_035265265.1 Aestuariivirgaceae bacterium
TGGGCTGAAGAACATCAACGCAAATGTCTGGCTGGTGCTTCTGCACAACACGCTGCTGGGCGCTGCCCACCCTGATGCCACCGTCGCCAACGCGTTCGGCGACCGCTATGTCTATAGCCTCTGTCCTTCCGCGCCTGAGGCGCGCAGCCTTGCCGTCGGCCTCGCGCGCGATGTCACCGAGACCTATCGGGTCTCCGGCCTCTCCATGGAAACGCCGGGCTTTCTTCCCTACGCGCACGGTTTTCACCATGAATTCGCGCTGAACATGCCGAACCGCTGGCTCGACAGCGCGCTTGGTCTCTGTTTCTGCCCGCATTGCCTGAAAGGTGCATCGGCCGCCGGCATCGATGCGAAGCGGCTCAAATCGCGCATCGCCGAGGATATCTCCGCCTATCTCGCCAGCGATCTCGACTTCCCCCCCGACATGGCCGAGGCGTTCTGGCTCGCCGATACCCGCAGCGACGGCGATCTGAAATTGTTTCTCGACTGGCGCTGCACGGTCGTCACCTCGCTCGTCGCCGAAATCCGCAGCATCGTGCGAAAGGATGTCACGGTAGCGGTTATCCCGTCTGTCGCGCGTCCGACCTCGGGTGCCTGGTATGAGGGCAGCGACATCGCTGCGCTCATCGAAGCGGCGGGTATCATCGAGGCATGTTTCTACGAATCTGGCGCCGCGCGCGTAAAGGCGGATCTGTTCGACGTCCAACGCCGGCTACGCGGCCGCGGCACGCTTCGCGGCATCCTGCGTCCGGCCTATCCCGACTTTGTCCAGCGCGAGGAGTTTCTTAGCACCGTCGCCGCGCTTGCCGCCAATGGTGTCGACGAAATCGCTTTCTACAATTGGGGGCATCTGCGCTCCGCCAATCTTGCCTGGATCGGCGAGGCCATGCGTCATTGGAAAGACAAGCCATGATGTTTTCCGGCAAGGTGGTAGCCGTCACCGGTGCCGCCGGCGGCATCGGCCAGGCGCTCTGCCGGCACTTTGCAGCCGAAGGCGCTGCCATCGCCGCCATCGACATCAGCCCGAAGGTCGCATCCTTTGCAAAGGAGATAGGCACCGCCAAGGCGGTTCATGCGATTGCCGATGTCGGCGATCGTACCGCCGTGGCTGATGCTTTCAAACAAATAGCCGCAGCACTCGGCCCCGTCGATATTCTCGTCAACAACGCCGGATTTTCCGAGCACCCGACCTTCGCAAGCACCGATCCCGCTGCCTGGCAGCACGATGTCAACGGCAATCTCAACGGCGCGTATTACTGCGCCCATGCAGTCGTGCCGGGAATGAAGGCCAAGGGTGGCGGTTCCATCATCGCCATCGGCTCGGTCAACGGACTGGGCGCGCTTGGTGATCCTGCCTACAGTGCCGCCAAGGCCGGCATGATATCGCTCACCCGCTCGCTTGCGCTCGAATACGGCCGTTTCGGCATTCGCGCCAATGCGGTTCTTCCCGGCACGGTGCGGACACCGCTGTGGGAACGGCGCGCCGCCAGGGAGCCTGAGGTGCTCGCCAAGCTCATCCGCTGGTACCCGCTCGGCCGGATTGTCGAACCCATCGATGTCGCGCGCGCAACGGCGTTTCTTGCCTCCGACGCGGCCGCGGCCATCACCGGCGTCGCCTTGCCCGTGGACTGCGGCCTCTCCGCCGGCAATATCGTCATGGCCCGCGAACTCACCCTCGAGGACTTCTGAAGGAGAAGCGATGGACAGATTGAGGATCGGCGTCATCGGGCTGGGCTGGTTCGGCGAAATTCATTGCGACACCATCGTCGGCATCGCCAATCTCGAGCTTGCCGCGCTCTGCACCCGCACGCCGGAGCGCCTGAAGGCGCTCGCCGACAAATACGATGTCCGCAAAACCTATCGTGATTACCGTGATCTTCTGGCCGACCCGGCGATCGATGCGGTATCGGTCGTCACCATGTGGGATCAGCACACCGCGCCCGCCATCGCCGCTCTCGAAGCCGGCAAGCACGTCTTTCTCGAAAAGCCCATGGCTTCGACGGCCGAGGATTGCGACAGGATCATCGCCGCGGCCAAGACTGCGAAGGGCATTCTGCTGATCGGTCATATCTGCAGGTTCAATCCGCGCTACCGCATGGCGAAACAGGCAATCGATGCCGGGCGCATCGGCCGCATCGTCGCGATGAGCTCCAGGCGCAACATTCCTGCAGCCTGGACGCCGGAAATTCTCAACAAGATCGGCCCGATCGTTGGCGATGCCATCCACGATACCGACCTCATGCTATGGTTCACCGGTGATAATATCGTCAGCGCCTATGCCCAGACGGTGGATGTCCGCGGCCTCAAATTTCCCGACATCGGCCAGACCATGTACCGTTTCGCCGGCGGCGCCACCGCGACGCTGGAGACGGTATGGTGCATGCCCGCCAAAACTCCCTTCGACATCGACGAGCGCATGTCGATCATCGGAACGGAAGGCCTGATCCACGTGCAGGATACGTTTCCGAACCTCGGTATCGTCGATCGCGACAGGCTGCACAGCCCCGATACGACCTATTGGCCCCAGTTCGACGGCATGCGGGCAGGGGCGCTCAGGGACGAATTCACCTATTTCGCCGATTGCGCGCTTAAGGGTAAAACACCGGCAATCGGCCGGCCCGAGGATGCGGCGGCGGCACTTGCCGCCACGCTCGCGGCGGAAGAATCGGCGCGCACTGGAATGGTCGTCAGGCTCGGCGCCTGATTGCCGCAATAGATGAGGGAGTGAGTGAGATGGCAAAGAGAGTCCTGGTGGTTGGCCTCGGCAACATGGGCATGAGCCATGCCCTGGCCTATACGAGAATTCAAGGCTTCGAGGTCGTCGGTGTCTGCGAGCGCCGCATCGGCAAGCGAACCTTGCCCGATGCGCTGAAAGGGGCGAAGAAATACGACAATTTCGAAAAGGCGCTGGCCGAGCTCAAGCCCGATGTGGTGTCGATCAACACGCTGCCCGACACCCATGCCGATTTCGCCATCAAGGCGATGGAAGCGGGCGCGCATGTGTTCGTTGAAAAGCCGCTCGCCGACAATGCTGAGAACGCTGAGAAGGTCGTCGCAACGGCGAAACGCACCGGCAGGAAACTGGTCATCGGCTACATTCTCCGCCAGCATCCCTCCTGGGTGAAGTTCATCGAGATTGCCCGCGAACTCGGCACGCCGCTGGTGTTCCGCATGAATCTCAACCAGCAGTCCAACGGCGAGACTTGGGAATGGCACAAGCGGCTCATGGACTCCTTTCCCCCGATCGTCGACTGCGGCGTGCATTATGTCGATGTCATGTGCCAGATGACCAAGGCCAAGCCGGTGAAGGTTCACGCCATCGGCGCGAAGCTCACGAGCGAAGTGCCGGTCAACAACTACGGGATGCTGCAGGTGATGTTCGACGACGGTTCCGTCGGCTGGTACGAGGCGGGCTGGGGACCGATGATGAGCGAAACGGCGTTCTTCGTGAAGGACGTCATCGGACCCAAGGGGTCGGTATCGATCGTCATGGCCGAAACATCAGGCGATGTCCGTTCCGACGATATCAACGCTCACACCAAGACCAGTCAGATCCTCAGGCACTATTCGGATATGTCGAAGCCTGACGAGCGCATCGACATGACCGACGAGCCCGACCATGATGCCCTGTGCGAGCGCGAGCAGCGATTTCTGCTCGATGCCATCGACAGGAACATCGACCTCACCGACCACATGAACGACGCCGTCAAGAGCCTGAAGATCGTGCTGGCAGCCGACCGCTCGATCCACGAAGGCCAGGTCGTTTCTCTGCAGTGACTGATCAGACGCCGGACCCTATCGGTTCAGCACCGCGACCAGCTGGTTCACGTCGCCTTTCTTCTCCTTGATAAAGGAGACGAATAGGCCGCGCTGGAAATAGGTTAGCGAGAAGCCGGCGACCTTCACATCGGTGACCTTGAAGCTCTTGCCGCGCTTGGCCACGCGCCAGACGACGGAATAGGAATTGCCGGTCAGAAGCGTCACGCGCGTGTTGATGAGTATGTCGCCGCTCCTGTCGCGCGAGGCCTCGCCGATGTCCCATTTGGCTATGCGGTAGTGACGCGTCTGTTCGGCGAAGTAGCGTGC
>DATFOT010000384.1:0-3791 GCA_035265265.1 Aestuariivirgaceae bacterium
CGGGATGTTTCGAAGCCGCGCCGGCCTAGCACTCAACCCCTGGTCAACGGCAGCCAGTCCACGGCTTGCCTACAGGCACCGGCCCTATCTCCACACTCAAGGCGTCATCCGGACAGCGCCTCCTTCACGGAGCAGGGTGAATAAAGTCCTATACATGAACTACAGCTCTGTCAAGGAATATCTTCACACGACGGGTTTGCGCGCCATGGCCACCCGTTCGCGGTGCAGCACGTAAAGCCCGCTCGCGATAACGATCGCACCGCCGAGCAGCGTCATCCGCTCGGGTATCTGTCCGAACAGGATAAAGCCGAGCAGCGCCATCCACACGATCTGCGTATAGGAGAAGGGTGCCAAGAGCGCCGCCGGTGCGATCCGATGCGCCGCGATGAGCAGATAATGGCCGAAGCTCCCGCAAAATCCTGCAAAAGCCAGAAGCGGCCATTGCCATCCCGACGGCACCTCGAATGCAAATGCCGCCGCCGGGAACGCGAACACCGCACCCCACAGCGTGCCATAGAACAGCGATGTTTCCGATCGATCGTCCGCTCCGACCCGCCGTGTCGTCAATTGATAGAGCGCGACCGTCAGCGCCGCGAGGAGCGACAGCAGCATCGCCGGATGAAATCCCGTCAAGCCCGGCCGCATGATGAGCAGGACGCCGCCGAAACCGGCGATCACCGCCGCCCAGCGCCGCGGTCCCACCCGCTCTTTCAGCATCAGATGCGACAGCGCGCACACCCACAGCGGACCGGAGAACATGATCGCTGCTGTCTGGGCAAGCTGCAGATATTGCAGCGCCGTGAAGTTGCAAGCCGTCGATGCGAGCAGCAGCACGCCGCGCACGGCTTGCGTTCTCGGATGTTCGCTGCGAAAGAGTCCGGCCTCGCGCCGCGACGCAATCCACAACAGCGCAAGCGCGAGGCCGATCACATAGCGCATGAAAACGATCGTCGGCGGGTTGAGCTGCCCCAGCAGATATTTCGCCGATGCATCCAGGAGCGAAAACATCGCATAGGCCCCGATCATCAGCATGATGCCGCTGAGATGCTGGCTGTCCCGAGCCGTCATGGAGCCCCGCTGTCTTCGGTCCTGGTTGACTCCGCCGACAATGCCGTTGTTTGTTGAGAAGGGTCAACGGAGGGAGCAATGCGTTTTCTTCAATGGCGTACCGGCGAGAAGCTGCCTGTACTCGGCGCCGGCACCTGGAACATGGGCGAGAACGGCGCGCGGGCCGATGACGAAGTCGAGGTTCTCAAGCTCGCCCTGGATTTGGGCGTCACCTTGATCGATACTGCCGAAATGTACGGCGCCGGCGGGGCGGAAAAGATCGTTGGCCGGGCGGCGGCCGGCGGTCGTGACGAAGTGTTCATCGTCAGCAAGGTCTATCCGCACAACGCCACCTTCGACGGCACCATGGCAGCCTGCGAGCGAAGCCTGCAGCGGCTCGCAACCGGTCACATCGACCTTTATCTCCTCCATTGGCGCGGGTCCTCGCCCCTGGCCGACACCGTCGAAGCCTTTGAGCGTCTGAAGGAACAGGGAAAGATCCGTCATTGGGGTGTCAGCAATTTCGACACTGACGATATGGAGGAGCTTCTCGCACTGCCCGCCGGCCGCAACTGTGCCGCCAATCAGGTCCTCTACAATCTCAACCAGCGCGGCATCGAATGGCAGCTGCTGCCGGAGTGCCGCAAGCGTGACGTCCCAATCATGGCCTATTCGCCGCTGGCTCAGGGGCCCCTTGCCAGGCATCGGGCGCTGGCACCCATCGCCCGCAAGCATCGTGTCGCGCCGGCAACCATCGCGCTTGCCTGGACGATCCGCGGACCAGGCGTCATTGCCATCCCCAAGACGTCTGATCGGGACAGAATGCGGGAGAACGCTGCCGCGGCCGACCTCATCCTCGACCGCGATGATCTCGCCGCTCTCGACCGCGCATTCCCGCCGCCTTCTCGCAAGCACCCTCTTGCCCTTAATTGAGGCCATGGCGAACAGCGGCAATCTGTTCCACGCCTTTGAAGCCGGCTTTACTGCCGGCGCCTCCGCTGTTGCCTTCGAAGCTGTCGACGGCACCCCGCTTCTGAGCTTCGCCGCGCTCGGCGCCGCTGTCGCGAGTTTTGCAAATGCACTCGAGGCTCTTGGCGTTCGGCCCGGCGACCGGGTAAGCGTGCAGGTCGACAAGAGCCTCGGCGCCGTCGCGCTTTACCTTGCCGTGCTCAAGACCGGCGCCGTTCTCAATCCGCTCAATACCGCCTATACCCCGGTCGAGGTCGAATATTTCATTGCCGACGCCGCGCCTGCCCTTGTCGTGACCTCATCGCAAAAAGCCGCAAGCTTGGAGCCGGTCGCGCGTCGCCACGGGTCTGCGCATGCCACGCTCGACGGGCTTTCGGCCGGCTCGCTCGCGGGCGAGGCTGCCCGCCGTCCCCCGCATCACGCGACCTCCGCCCGCCGGCCCGACGATGTCGCTGGCCTTCTCTATACATCGGGCACCACCGGCCGCCCCAAGGGTGCGATGCTGAGCCATGGCAATCTCCTGTCCAACGCCACGACCCTTCATCGGGTCTGGGCATTTGCGCCGGACGATGTTCTCCTGCACGCCCTGCCGGTGTTCCACGTTCATGGTCTTTATGTTGCTCTCAACACGGCCTTCCTCGGTGCCAATCGCATTATTTGGCTCGAAGGTTTCGATACCGGCGATGTGCTGCGCGCCCTCCCGCGTGCCACGATCTTCATGGGCATTCCGACCTATTACACCCGTCTCCTCGCCGATGAACGCTTCGACCATGCCGCCTGCCAAAGGATCCGCCTTCTGATTTCAGGATCGGCACCCCTTCTTCCCGAAACCCACGCCGCTGTTTTTGAACGCACCGCCCGGCAGATTCTGGAACGCTATGGCATGACGGAAACCGGCATGATCGCGTCCAATCCGGTTGCCGGCCCGCGTATGGCGGGCTCCGTCGGTTTTGCCTTGCCGGGCGTCGACGTCCGGATCGCCGATAGCGACGGGCGGCCCCTGCCGCCTGGAGAAATAGGCGTGCTCGAGGTCAGGGGCCCAAACGTATTTTCCGGCTATTGGCGGCGTGAGCGCTCTCGGGCGGAGGATTTCCGCACCGATGGATTCTTCATTACCGGAGATATCGGCATGATGGATGCCGCAGGCCGCATCACTCTTCTAGGGCGCTCAAAGGATGTCATCATCTCGGGCGGCCTCAACGTCTATCCGCGCGAAGTCGAACAGGCGCTTGATTCGATTGATGGCATTGCCGAAGCCGCGGTCATCGGCGTTCCGCATCCCGATTTCGGCGAAGCCGTCATTGCCATCGTCACCGGCGATTCCGGCATGCCGGAAGAGGCGGCGATCATCGCTGCTTTGCGCGTCGGCTTGGCGAAATTCAAGCTTCCCAAGCGCATCATCGCCATCGATGAACTGCCTCGCAACGCCATGGGCAAGGTTCAGAAAAGCGAGTTGCGGCGGCGTTTCGCTAATGTTTTCGCTGCTCAGCCGTAGCGCAAGGCCCCCGCTCCGGCCACGATCAGCACTGCCGCGATGATCCGCGGCAGGGTGAGCCCTTCCTTGAGCCAGAACGTTCCGAGGATCAGCGCGAACAGGATGCTCGTTTCGCGCAGCGCCGCCACCGCAGCAATCGGCGCGACGGTCATCGCCCACAGCGCCACCCAATAAGAGCCTAGCGAAAGCGCGCCGGCAATCGCGCCATTGCGCAATTGCGGGGCAAGTTTCTCGAGCAGCTTGAGCCCCCGCCACCAGATGACGATTGCCGAAAACAACA
>DATFOT010000385.1:0-4830 GCA_035265265.1 Aestuariivirgaceae bacterium
TAGGCAAGCCGTGGACTGGCTGCCGTTGACCAGGGGTTGAGTGCTAGGCCGGCGCGGCTTCGAAACATCCCGAAGCGAGTGACGTGAAAGTGACCTCCAAAAATCACCGGGGTGGAGCGCCCTTGCACCATCTCTACTAAAACCAATGTTGGCGCCCCCGCGAGGTGCCGCTCCACCCCTCCTTCATCCCGGAAGCGCAAGCTGGCCGGAGGCTCTATGCATTTGGCGAATCCCAATATGGCCGTTACTCTATTCCGTCATGCGTGGACTTGATCCGCGCATCTGCCGGCTGGAGGGAGATCACCGGGTCAAGCCCGGTGATGACGTGTTTCATAATATCGTCATGCGCGGACTCGATCCGCGCATCTGCCGCTGGCACGAGATGGCCGGATCAAGTCCGGGGGCTAAAGGCCCGGCCATGACGTTTCTGGAGTTCAATAGGCCGAGCCCCACCCTGTCTTCGCTTCGCTCAGACATCCCTCCCCACAAGGGGGAGGGAATTCCTCGCTCATCTGGCGAATTGCTTGTATTTGATGCGGCGCGGCATCACCGAGTCCTCGCCAAGCCGGCGTTTCTTATCGTCTTCATAGGCCTGGAAATTGCCTTCGAACCATTCGACATGGCTGTCGCCTTCGAAGGCCAGCATGTGAGTCGCCAGCCGGTCGAGGAACATGCGGTCGTGGCTGATGATCACCGCGCAGCCGGCGAAATCCTCGAGCGCTTCTTCGAGCGCCGCCAGGGTTTCGGTGTCGAGATCGTTCGTGGGCTCGTCGAGGAGGAGCACATTCGCGCCCGATTTGAGCATTTTGGCGAGATGCACGCGGTTGCGCTGACCGCCCGAGAGCGTTCCGACCTTCTGCTGCTGGTCGGGCCCGCGGAAATTGAACGCGGAGGTGTAGGCGCGGCTGTTGACCTCGCGCTTGCCGAGATAGAGCACGTCGTTGCCGCCGGAGATTTCCTGCCAGACCGACTTGGAAGGATCAAGCGCATCGCGGCTCTGATTGACATAGCCGAGCACGACACCTTCGCCGATGCGCACCGTGCCGCGGTCGGGCTTCTCCTCAGCCGTCAGCATGCGGAAAAGGGTGGTCTTGCCGGCGCCGTTGGGGCCGATGACGCCGACGATGCCGCCCGGCGGGAGCTTGAAGGTCAAATCCTCCATCAGCAGCAGGTCGCCATAAGCCTTGCCCAAGCCTTCCGCATCGATGACGATGTTGCCGAGGCGCGGGCCCGGCGGGATGATGATCTGCGCCTCGCGCGACTGGAGCCGAGCCTCGTTGGCCTTGACGAGCTCGTCATAGGCTTTGATGCGCGCCTTGGATTTTACCTGCCGCGCCTGGGGGCTTGCCGCTATCCACTCCCGCTCGCGCTCGATCACCTTCTGGCGCGCCACGTCCTCGCGCTGCTCCTGGGCAAACCGCTTGGCTTTTTGTTCGAGATAGGCCGAGTAATTGCCTTCATAGGGCATGCCCCGGCCGCGGTCGAGCTCGAGAATCCAGCCCGTCACATTGTCGAGAAAATAGCGGTCGTGGGTGACGATCAAAATGGCGCCTGGATATTCGCGCAGATGATGCTCGAGCCAGTTCACCGATTCCGCGTCGAGATGGTTGGTCGGCTCGTCGAGCAGCAAGAGGTCGGGCCTGGAGAGCAGAAGCCGGGTCAGCGCCACCCGACGCCGCTCGCCTCCCGACAGGGGGGAAACCTGCGCAGTGCCGGGCGGGCAGCGCAGGGCATCCATCGCCTGCTCCACCTGGGTCTCGAGGTCCCAGAGATTCTGTGCATCGATGATGTCCTGAAGCTTCGCCGCCTCGTCCTGCGTATCGTCGGAATAATTCATCATCAGTTCGTTGTAGCGGTCGAGAACGGCCTTCTTGGCGGAGACACCTTCCATGACGTTGCCCATCACGTCCTTGCCGGCATCAAGCTGCGGCTCCTGGCTGAGGAAACCGACGCTCGCTCCTTCTGCCACCCAGGCTTCGCCGTTAAACTCCTTGTCGAGACCGGCCATGATGCGCAGCAGGGTGGATTTGCCGGAGCCATTGGGGCCGAGCACGCCGATCTTGGCATCGGGATAAAAGGACAGGTTGATGTTCTCGAGCACCTTCCTGCCGCTGGGATAGGCTTTCGACAGCCCGTGCATGTGGTAGATGAACTGGCGCGCCAATTGATGGAAACCTGTATCTTTCGGGATTGCTGCCGCCTTCTAGCGGAAGAACATCACGGATGCAAAATCCAAATGTGTCGATCCAGGGAGACAAGGCGATGATACAGCAGGGGTCCTGCAGCTGCGGCCAGCTGCGCGTTTCATGCTCAGGAGAGCCGGTGAGAATCTCCATTTGCCATTGCCTCGACTGCCAGAAACGAACGGGCAGCGCCTTCGGGTATCAGGCGCGCTTCCCGGCCGATCAGGTCGCGGTCGAGGGAGAGATGAAAGAATTCGAGCGGCTCGGGGACAGCGGACAGACGGTGACCTTCCGCTTCTGCCCGCTTTGCGGCTCGACCGTCTATTGGACGCTGCCATCGCAGCCCGGCCTGATCGCCGTGGCGGTCGGCGCGTTCGCCGATGCGGATTATCCGCCACCCTGGTTCTCCGTCTACGAACGGCGGCGCCATCGCTGGGTAGACGTGCCGCCCTCGGTCACCGAAAGGCTGGATTGAGGGATGATAAGCAGGCACGAGCTTCCGTTGCGTAAGGGAACGGTTCGCCCCTGTCGGGCGTTAACCCCACATGAAACTAAACCCCAAAGATCGCAACGCCCTGCGCAGCGCCGCCGCCGTTGCGGATGCCCAGCTAGAGCTCGTCACCTTGCAAAAGAACCGACGGGAAGGCCGGCCGATGTCAGCCAGCGCCGCGGGGCCCTTGCTTGCTCTGCTCCTTGCCTCGATGACCATGGTGTATTTCTCAGTGATGGCAATCACATCCGAGAATGAGGCCGGACAGGCCCCCATCTACCTCTCGGGTGATATCGAGCAGCCGCTCACGCCGGGTTAGCCGGCTCCAGAAGATTCCGTTTGAGCTGCCATAATTGTGCCGTTAGAAACCTCATCCTAGAGAATGGATGCGGCGCGCGTTCGGGTCCCGGTCATGAGGGGAGTTGCGCCTAGGTCGGCTGTGTGTTGGGTTGCGTTGTGTCTGGGCTTCATTCCCGGGCCGGCCTCGGCTGCGAGTTGCACCGACCTCTATTCCAACGCCCTTCAAGGCCCTCCTCCCGATTGGGAGACGTGGGATTTCGGCTCCGCCTGCTACACCCGCTGGCGAGTGAGCGCTCCCGATGAGGAGCAGGCCCTCGCCGTCCGCTGCCGTGAGACACCGGGTGCCGGCTATCTTCTCTTCGAAGTGAACAAGGCAAAGGGCCAAGCAACCTGCATATTCGAGATCGCGAAATCCAATGCAGCGCTGGAACCTTCGCAATCCAACGCTCCCGGCGAGCAGCAGTCGAACCAGATGCGCAAGGGCGATGCCGACAACCCGCTGCTCGACCAATTGGGATTGCTCGTCGCACGCTGGCACCAGACGTGCCTCGATAAGGAGACGACAAAGGATTACTCCGCAGCGGGAGCTTGCTGGAAAGAGGCTGCCGACAGCGTGGAGGATGCGATCAGCGGTGCGGAACTTTTCAAGACCTCGCAGCTCGATGAAAAGGCCGAGCAATTGCGGTCGGCGTGGCTCCTGCGGGCGAAGCAGCTGGAACCCTTTGCGGAAAAGCAGGTCAAGCAGTCGCGGACACCCGCTGTCGAACCGGCTTCCATCCGAAAAGCTGCGATCGAGAAAGAGAAATCCGCAGTGGCTGAGGTTCCCGACATTGCCGTCGAGAGGCCTACGGCACCTTCGCAGCATGCCGGCTCCGATCCGCGAAGGCTCGCCGAAACGGCGGGATGCTCCTCGACCGCTCTCGGCGATGCCAGGAAATGCCTGCTGGAGCCGGTTGCGCTCAAAGACGGGAGCTATGCCTTCAAGGTCAAGCCGGGCTGCAGCTCGGGGGTGATCGCCGCGATCAAAACTTATGATGAGGGCGGCCGCTGCATCCGCCGGGTGGTGTCGATCGCGCCGCAACGCCGCTCGGAGGCGGTGATGAGCACGGCCGAGCCGATGGTGCTCGATGCAATTCGCAATCGCGGCCAGAACACTTTCGCGTGCTATTTCAGGCGCCACGAAAATATTTCGTGCAACGGCAAGATCGACTACGACGCAGCATCCTCGCGCCAGCGCGTGGCGGAGGTGCGAGCGGAAGAGATGCCGCTTGCGCCGGCGCCGAAAAGGAAACGTAAGCACATCAGGGAAAAGACCGAGACGGAGAAACCCTCATTCATCGGCCGGGTTTCCAAAGGAATCCAGAACCTGTTCGGCGGCGGAGAGTAAGTTGCAAGCGTCACCTCCGGGCTTGGACGCGGTGATCTTTTTCCAGCCGAGCAATGCCGTTAGCCCGCCCTTCATTGAAAATCCCCACGCTTCGTTAGGCCTGCACGCATTAAAGCAACAGGACGTTAACCCAGGCATGATCGCGCCGGGTGGTGGAAGGGTGCTGAATCGAATCCTCTAATATTGACTCAATTCGCTTGATCTGCACGTCGCGCGAACACCCGGACGGGCCGATGAGCAAGTGGAATCAACGAGACTCGCGCAGGCTCGCGGCAAATGCGCAGCGAATGCATTTTCAATGCCAGACAATTTTGAACAAAAGTCGAGCATGCACGGCAAACATTCCGCAATGGGTATTCCATTAGATTACCGGAACCTTAAAGCGGAGAACGGCCGATGGTTTGCAGACATAGAACATCATTGCTCGGAAATTTCCGGCGCAACACGAAGGGCAGTATCGCCGTGATGTT
>DATFOT010000386.1:0-12843 GCA_035265265.1 Aestuariivirgaceae bacterium
GTATCGACGCTGTCGATTTCCTGCCCATTGACATCGAGGATCACGTCGCCCTTGCGAAACCCCAGCTGTTGCGCTGGACCTTCCGCGACCTCTACGACGGCGACGCCGGTCTTCGCCGTGTTGATGCCAAATTCCTCGCTCACGGCGGGTGATAGGTTCACGACCGTCAGGCCCGCGAACGGGTTGTCGCCTTCGACCTTGGTTTCCGATCGCGGGGTCGTTTCCGGCGCGGCTGCCAAAACTACGGGAACTTCCATGTCCTTGCCGTCGCGCTGGTATCTCACGCGCACCTCCGCGCCGGGAGAATTCGTCGCGACCCGGTATATGAATTCTTTCGCCGTTCCAATGTCTCGTCCGTTGAGCGCCATGACCAAATCTCCTCGCTTGATGCCGGCGAGGGCGAGCGGACTCTCATTCTCGAGCGTGACCACGAGGGCACCTTGCGGCCGTGAAAGCCCGAGCGATTCCGCGATCTCGGAACTCACGTCCTGGAGCTCGGCACCTAGCCAGGGCCTGACGACCTTCTGGCCGGTGAGAGCGGATTGCAGGACAACTCGCACCATATTGGCGGGTGTGGCAAAGCCGATGCCGATCGATCCTCCCGTCCTGCTGAAAATCGCCGTGTTGATGCCTACGAGATTGCCCTGCATGTTTACCAGGGCTCCGCCGGAATTGCCGGGATTGATCGCTGCATCCGTCTGGATGAAGAACTGGTAGTCGCTGACTCCGACTTCAGTCCGCGCCAGCGCAGATATGATTCCGCTGGTGACTGTCTGGCCGACACCAAAGGGATTGCCGATGGCAAGGACGATGTCGCCTACTTCGATCTCGTCGGAATCGGCCAGCGCGATAAAGGGCAGCATCTGTTTGCCGGTATCGATCTTAAGCACCGCAAGGTCGCTTCGCTGGTCGGCGAGAAGAACCTTTGCATCGAATTCGCGCCGGTCGGGCAGCACCACGCGGATGGCGGTGGCGTCCCTGACGACGTGATGATTTGTAACGATGGTGCCCGAACCGTCGACAATGACGCCTGAGCCGAGAGAGTTCTGCATTCGCTCCCTCGGCATCCCGAAGCTGTTATCGCCGAAAAAGCGCCGAAAAAACGGATCATCGGCAAAAGCCGACCGTGCCTTGACCTTCGTCCGCGCATAGACATTCACCACGGCCGGTCCGGTTTGCCGTACAAGCGGGGCAAAGGATAGCTGCATCTCGCCCAGATTTGCCGGTGCCTGCTTTTGCGCAGCGCCGGCCGGAACGATATGGATCAGCAACAGTGCAAGACAGCAAATGACTCCATTTTTCATCTCATCATCCTTTTCTGCACGTCCTGCCGTCGATCGATCTTGGTCGACAGGATAACAGCCGATTCTGTTCCGGTAACGCCGGGGACCGCCCCCGCAAGGTCGAGCAACTTGTCCATGTCTTGTGCCGAGGTAGTTCTCACGAGCGCGATCAGATCGTATTTGCCGCTGACCGAATACAGGGCCTCGACCTGCGGCATCTTCTGCAAAGCGCGCGCAACCTCATGGGTGCGCCTCGGCTCGACCTCCATTGTCACGAATGCGCGAATGCCGTCGGGCTCTGTGCTCTCTGACAGCCGGAGCTGATAACCGGCGATGATCCCCGACTGCTCGAGCCGGCGCAGCCTGTCCTGAACCGTCGTGCGCGAAAGGCCGAGCTTCCGCGCCAGAGCCGAAACCGGCTCCCGCGCGTTGACGCTCAGCAGGGCGATCAGGTCCTGATCTTTGGGGGTTAGAAACGCCATGAACGTCATTGTAACGGGTATTTTGTCATTGCGACGGCTTTTTCGCCATTTTGACGCATTTCAACGGCTTCGAATCGTCATAGCACATTGTCAAACCTGTTCGATACTTGCAGGCCCTAGGGGGAATGTCGGATGAAACAGCCGCCCACAAGGAACCTTGAGAGACTCCGCCGCGAATTCAATGCCCCAGCCGAGGCCGGCAAAGGAGACCGGCTGTTTGCCGATGCGGCGGAACTGGCCAAGGAGCTTGATCCTGATGAGCCGGTTTTCTGCTTCTCCGCCGAGGCGCTGCGCCAAAGTGTAAGGGAATTCTTGACCACATTTCCGGGAGAGGTCTCCTATGCGGTGAAGGCGAACCCTGGCCAGCACATCCTTCTTGCCGCCTCGGGCTGCGGACTGACTGGGTTCGATGTCGCCTCCGTGCACGAGATGCGCAGCGTTCATTCAGTCGCGCCGCGCGCGCAGTTCCACTATCACAATCCCGTCAAGTCGCGGCGAGAGATCCACGAGGCTTATCACAGCTTCGGTTGCAGGCGGTTCGCGGCTGACGATCTGCAGGAAATTTACAAGATTGCCGACGTGCTCGGCCGCTCTTCCGCAATCGAGATCGCCGTGCGGTTTCGTTTGCCTCGGCTGGGCGGTTCTTCGGCGCATGATTTTTCCTCGAAATTCGGCGCGACGAGGCCGGAAGCGGTTGAGATTCTGAAATTGGTTGCAGCTCTGGGCTTCGGGCCTGTCCTTACCTTTCATCCGGGCTCCCAATGCATCGATCCCATGGCCTATGTGCGCCATATCACCGCTGCCGCCAAAATAGCGCGGCGTGCCGGTGTCAAGCTTTCCGCATTGAATGTCGGCGGTGGCTTCCCGGCCCGCTATCGAGACGCCGACGTGCTGCCTGTCGCGATCTTCTTCGCTGCCATAGCCGACACCGCACGCAAGGAATTCTCCCCCGAGATGCCTCGTCTCGAATGTGAGCCCGGACGGGGTCTGGTCGCAACATCGACTTCCCTTCTCACCCGTATCAAGCTTCTGAAGCACAATCGCAACGAAGTGTTCATCAATGACGGCATCTACGGAGCGTTGATGGAGATATACCAGGTAAGCGATATCGTGCCGCCGGCACGCGCGATTCGCGATGGTGCGCAACTGCAAGGACCGACGCGACTGTGGACGGTCTACGGTCCGACCTGCGATCCTCTCGACAGGCTGCCCGTCAAATTCGAGCTCCCGCTAGACCTGCGCGAAGGGGACTTTATCGAGTTTGGATCGATCGGCGCCTATGGCGCCGCCACCTCGACCCGCTTTAACGGCTACGGCGCCGCCGAGACCTATTTCGTGCGTGAAGTGCTCAGCGTATGAGGTTAGGCGGCAGCCTGACTCTGCTCTTCTGCCTTCTGCTGCGTAGGCCCGGAATCTTTGCCTTTTTCCGATGGGTCGCGGTCGACGAACTCGATGACCGCCATCGGCGCATTGTCTCCGAACCGGAAGCCGGCCTTGAGCACGCGTGTATAGCCCCCCATCCGCTCCTTATAACGAGGCGCCAGTGTGGCGAAGAGCTTGGCTACCTGACTCTCGTCACGAATCTGCGAAATGGCCTGCCGCCTGGCATGCAGACCGCCCTTCTTGGCGAGGGTGATCAGCTTCTCCACGACCGGCCGCAGGTCCTTCGCCTTTGGCAAGGTCGTGACGATTTGCTCATGCTTGATCAAGGCAGCGGCCAGGTTGGCGAACATCGCCTTGCGGTGGGCCGCGGTACGATTGAATTTGCGGCCCCGATTGCCGTGACGCATTGCCTGTCTCCTTCGTCTGCCACGCGCCCGTAAGCTGTGGCGGCGGCCAAAATTAATAGGTCGTTTCGAACTTCTTCGCGAGCTCGTCTATGTTTTCCGGCGGCCAGTTCGGCACCTCCATGCCGAGGTGCAATCCCATCTGCGCCAACACTTCCTTGATCTCGTTGAGCGATTTGCGGCCGAAATTCGGTGTTCGCAGCATCTCCGATTCCGACTTCTGTATCAAATCGCCGATATAGACGATATTGTCGTTCTTCAGGCAGTTTGCCGAACGGACCGATAGCTCCAGCTCGTCCACTTTTTTGAGCAGGGCAGCATTGAACTCCAGCTCCGGTTTGACATCCTCGACGACCACCTTCGACGGTTCGTCGAAATTGATGAAGATGCTGAGCTGATCTTGGAGAATGCGGGCCGCATAGGCCACCGCATCATCGGGACTTACCGACCCGTCGGTTTCCACCGTCAGCACCAGCTTGTCGTAGTCGAGGATTTGGCCCTCGCGGGTATTCTCGACCCGGTAGGATACCCGTTTCACCGGGCTGAACAGGCTGTCGACCGGAATAAGCCCGATTGGCGCATCTTCCGGTCGGTTGCGCTCCGCCGATTGATAGCCCTTGCCCGTGTTCACAGTGAACTCGATCCGGATTTCGGCACCCTGGTCGAGCGTGCATATGACATGGTCTGGATTAAGGATTTCGATGTCTCCGGTAAGCTGGATATCACCGGCGATCACCGTGCCTGGACCTTCTTTCTTTAGGACAAGCCGCTTGGACCCCTCGCCTACCATCTTGAAGGCGATGTCCTTGATGTTGAGAATAATGTCCGTGATGTCTTCACGAACGCCGGCGATCGACGAGAATTCGTGGAGGACGCCGTCGATCTGCACTGACGACACCGCGGCGCCCTGCAAGGACGACAGCAGGACCCGCCGCAGGGCATTGCCGAGCGTCATTCCAAATCCGCGCTCTAGGGGCTCGGCCACGAGTGTCGCAACCCGCCGCCGCTCACGGCCCTGCTGAATATCAAGCTTGTTTGGCCGAATGAGCTCCTGCCAGTTCTTCTGGTTTACGTGCATGTTCATGGTTCCGTAGACTACCGCCGTTGTTAACGAGGATTATTTCCCCATTACGATTATCACCGGAGCACCTCCACTTGAGGCGCTCTAATTCGAATTAGACCCGCCGCCGCTTTGGCGGGCGGCAACCATTGTGCGGAATAGGCGTCACGTCGCGGATCGCCGTGACTTGCAGTCCGCAGGCCTGCAGCGCCCTCAGCGCCGACTCGCGGCCAGCACCCGGTCCGCTGACTTCGACCTCGACCATCTTCATTCCGTGCTCCATCGCCGCCTTACCTGCCTGATCGGCCGCTACCTGTGCCGCATAAGGTGTCGACTTGCGCGAGCCTTTGAACCCGAGCTTGCCCGCCGAAGCCCAGGAAATCGTATTGCCCTGAACATCGGTGATGGTGATCATCGTATTGTTGAACGACGCCATCACATGAACGACACCCGATGTGATATTCTTCCGCTCCTTGCGGCGAACGCGACCTGCCGCCGGGGCGCCGGCCTGACCGGCTGCTGCTGCTTCTTTAGCCATTGCTTTTCTTACCTTCGATTACTTCTTCTTCCCGGCGATTGCCTTGGCCGGTCCCTTGCGTGTGCGCGCGTTGGTATGGGTGCGCTGCCCGCGCGTCGGCAAACCTTTGCGGTGACGAAGCCCGCGATATGTGCCGAGGTCTATGAGTCGTTTGATGTTCATGGAGACCTCGCGCCTGAGATCGCCTTCTACCACATGCTCCCGGTCGATGATCTCGCGGATCTGCAGCACTTCTGCGTCGGTAAGCTGGTTCACCCGCTTGTTTTCCGCAATATTCACCTTCTTGCAGATCTCCCTGGCGTTTACCGGACCGATGCCATGGATGTAACGCAATGCGATGACGACGCGCTTATTTGTTGGTATATTGACGCCTGCAATTCGAGCCACGCCTTAAGTCTCCTTTTTCTGCCGGATCAACCGGCAATTCCCATGGTCCCTGCGCCCGAAAGCATAAGGCCACGCCTCGGGAGGGCTTCCACCCTCCGTAAAGCGAGCCTTGTGACGACCTGGATGGCAGGCTGTTTAAGCCGGTTTTCCCCTTCCGTCAACCGACAGATTGCCGCCATTCCGCGCCCTAGGCCCCGTTCAGTTTCGTTTCAATCTGGCGGGTCACCTCTCCGATATCCGCCATGCCGTTCACCGTTCTAAGTGCCCCCGTCTTGCCGTAGTAATCAATCAAGGGCGCTGTTTGGCTGTTGTAGACTTTGAGCCGGTCGCGAACCACTGCGGGGTTATCGTCCGGACGCCTTACGAACTGGGTCGCGCTGCAATTGTCGCAAATTCCGGGCTTCCGCGGTGATGCAAACTGATCGTGGTAAGCCGCGCCACAACTCGCGCAGCTGTATCGCCCGGCGATTCGATCGATCAGTGCTTCGTCTTCGACCTTTATCTCAATCACCCTGTCGAGCTGCAAATCCTTCTTTCTGAGCATCTTATCGAGGGCTTCGGCCTGGGCCGTATTGCGGGGAAATCCGTCCAATATAAAGCCTCTGGCTACGTCGGGCTGGTCGAGTCTTTGGGCTATGATCCCTACTACCACATCATCGGAAACGAGTTCGCCACGATCCATCACCGCTTTGGCCCGTTTGCCCAGATCGCTTCCCTCAGCGATTGCCGCACGGAGCATATCGCCCGTTGAAAGTTGCTTCATTCCCCTCCGGTCCTCGAGAATCTTGGCCTGAGTCCCCTTGCCGGCGCCTGGCGGGCCGAGAAGGACGATGTTCATCGCCTCGCCCCTCGCAGATTGGTCCGCTTTATAAGCCGCTCATATTGCTGGGCTAGCAGATGGCCTTGAACCTGCGCCACCGTATCCATCGTCACCGACACCACGATCAGCAGCGATGTTCCCCCGAAATAGAACGGAATCGCGGCATAGGCGGTGAGAAACTCGGGCAGAATACAAACGAAAGCCAGATAGAGGCCGCCGATCGCCGTGATGCGCGTGAGCACATAATCGATATATTCGGCGGTTCGCTCGCCAGGCCGGATTCCCGGCACGAAGCCGCCGTATTTTTTAAGGTTCTCTGCGGTCTCCTTCGGATTGAACATGATGGCCGTATAAAAGAAGGCAAAGAAGATGATCAGCGCCATATAGAAGACGATAAACAGCGGTTGGCCATGGCCGAGAAGGGCAGTGATATAGCTCAGCCAGTCGGGAAGGTTGTTTTGGCTGAAATTGGCCACCGTGATCGGCAACAGCAGCAAGGACGAAGCAAAAATCGGCGGAATCACACCGGCTGTGTTGAGCTTCAGCGGCAGGTGCGATCGCTCGGCCTGTGCCACCTGGTTGCCGGACTGCCGTTTCGGATATTGCACCAGGATCCGCCGTTGCGCCCGTTCCACGAATACGATGAAGGCGATGACGCCAAGCCCCAGCACCACGATTCCAAGGATAACGAAGGCCGAGAGCTGTCCCGTGCGGCCAAGTTCGAACAGGCCCGCCACTGCCAAGGGCAGATTGGCCACGATCCCGGCGAAAATGATGAGCGAGATGCCATTGCCGATGCCGCGTGCGGTGATCTGCTCGCCGAGCCACATGAGGAAAACGGTTCCCCCGGTGAGAGTTATGACCGTGCTGGCCCGGAAAAACCATCCGGGATCGAGAACGACATTGCCCTGGCCTTCAAGGCCGACCGCTATGCCATAGGCCTGCAGCGCAGCCAGGAACACAGTTCCGTAGCGCGTGTACTGGTTGATCTTCTTTCGCCCCTGCTCACCCTCTTTCTTCAGCTGCTCGAGATGGGGCGAAACCGTCGTCATCAGCTGGATGATGATGGAGGCGGATATGTACGGCATGATATTGAGGGCAAAAATTGCCATGCGGCCGAGCGCACCGCCTGCCAGTCCGTTGATCCAGCCCAGGATCCCCGTCGAATTTTGCTGCACCAGCCTGGCCAGCTCGACCGGGTCGACCCCGGGAACGGGTATATAGGTTCCCAGCCGATAGATCACCAGCGCACCCAGAGTGAACCAGATACGCTTCTTCAGTTCCTCCGCTTTTGCCAGCGCGCCGAAATTGAAACGTGCGGCAAGTTGTTCTGCGGCTGATGCCATTCTAAATCCTCTCGCCTGTCACCCGGCGGCCTCTGCGGGCCGCGGGCAACCTATTCCTTGCCTTGGGCGGCAGGGGCAGTCTTTTTGGATCCTCTTGTCTCCGCCGATTCGGCTTTTGCCTCAACCTTGGCTTCCGGCGCCGGGCGCAGAGTTTTCACGCTGCCGCCGATTTTCTCAATGGCTGCTTGCGCACCCTTCGATGCGTGATGAACTTCGAAGGCGGCCTTGACCTTGAGTTCTCCTTGGCCGAGCAGCCGTACGCCCGCATAGGGATGGTTGATGACGCCCGCCGTAACCAATGCAGCGAGTGTCACGGGCTGTGCTGGATCGAGCTTCTTCGCATCGAACGCCGCTTGGACCCGGCCCAGATTGACTTCATTGTACTCAACCGCGTTTGGCTTGTTGAAGCCCCGCTTCGGCAGCCTCCGGTAGATCGGCATCTGGCCGCCCTCGAACCCCGGCTTGGCACCGCCCGACCGCGCCGTCTGGCCCTTGCCGCCGCGGCCGGCCGTCTTGCCGAGCCCCGAGCCTATGCCACGCGCAACCCGCTTGCGGGCATGCCGCGCTCCACTCTTGTCGGTGATCTGGTTCAGTCTCATTGAATTTTACCTTTGATAAGTAGGTTGCGAGTCAACCTTCGACAATACGGATAAGGTGCTGCACCCTTTTGATCATCCCGCGAACCTCGGGCGTATCGGCAAGAGTGTTGCGGCTGCGCAATCTTTTCAGTCCGAGGCCGACCAGGGTCGCCCGCTGCTCCTTTGGTCGCCGCTGCGGGCTGTGAATTTGTTCGACCGTCACTGTCTTGCCTGGTTGGTCTTTCGTCTTTGCCATGGCTGGAATTCCGTCTCTCACTCTGCAACTGCGTCAAGGTCGCGGCGCTTGGCAATGACTTCGCTGACTTTTTTGCCGCGCCGAGCCGCGACGCTGCGGGGTGAATTTTCCCTTTTCAAAGCATCGAACGTGGCCCGCACCATATTGTAAGGATTGGACGAGCCTTGCGACTTTGCCACGATATCTTTCATGCCGAGCGTTTCGAACACTGCGCGCATCGGCCCGCCGGCGATAATGCCGGTACCGGCCGGCGCCGCCCGCAGCACGACCTTGCCGGCGCCCCACCGGCCAGCGATATCGTGGTGCAGCGTCCGGCCCTCGCGCAACGGGACCCGGATCAGGCCTCGCTTGGCACTCTCCGTCGCCTTCCGGATCGCTTCAGGCACCTCGCGTGCCTTGCCATGGCCAAAGCCGACGCGCCCTTTTTGATCTCCTACCACCACAAGCGCCGCGAACCCGAATCGGCGACCGCCCTTCACCACCTTCGCCACGCGATTGATGTGAACCAGCTTGTCGAGGAATTCGCTGTCGCGATCCTTGTCCCCGTCACGGCTTCTTTCTCTTTGTGCCATAGGTCTTGCCTGTCCTGTCCAAATCTTAGAAGTTTAGTCCACCCTCTCGGGCGCCGTCCGCAAGAGCCTTGATGCGCCCGTGATAGCGGTAGCCGCCGCGATCGAAAACCACATCGACGACACCGGCCTTTTTGGCTCTTTCCGCCACCAGCTTGCCGACGTCCGATGCGGCGGTCTTCTTGTTGCTCTTCGGCCTGGATTTCAGTTCCTTCTCGACGCTCGAAGCCGCAACCAGGGTAACGCCCTTCTGATCATCGATTATCTGAGCGTAGATATTCTTGTCCGATCTGAAGATGGACAGCCGCGGCCGCCCCGAGGAGCGATCCTTCAGCTGCTTGCGAACCCTTGCCCTGCGGCGCTCCGTCTGGCTGAGCTTTGCCATGTCTGTGGTCCTTACTTTTTCTTGCCTTCCTTGCGGAAGATGTATTCACCGGCATATTTCACGCCCTTCCCCTTGTACGGTTCGGGACTTCTGAAACGACGGATTTCGGCAGCCACTTGGCCCACCTGCTGTTTGTCGATGCCGGCGACCACGATCTCGGTCGGCTTGGGAGTCGTTATGGTGATCCCGGGCGGAATCGGATAATTCACATCATGGCTGTAGCCGAGCTGCAGCTGGAGCTGCTTGCCCTGAACCGCTGCGCGATAGCCGACGCCGCTGATCTCGAGGTTCTGGCTGTAGCCCTGGGTGACGCCCCTGATCATATTTGCCACAATCGTGCGCGACATTCCCCAGCACGACCGAGCGACCTTGGACTCATCGCGCGGCTGCACCTCCACGCCCTCTTTGTCGAGCTTGGCGGTCACATGTTCGGCCAGCACGGCTTTTAATTCGCCCTTCGGACCCTTCACCGCAACGTCCTGGCCGGACACATTAACGGTGACTCCCGTTGGTACCGGCACCGACTTCTTACCTATACGAGACATCTGTTGTTTCCTGGTCTCTCGCTTGATTGTGGTTGCTGCGTCAGAACACCGTGCAAATCACTTCTCCGCCCACGTTCTGCGCCCGCGCATCATTGTCGGACATCACGCCTTTAGGCGTCGACACGATCGAAATCCCCAATCCGTTATAGACGGTGGGAAGGCTGTCGACCGATGCGTAAATCCGCCTGCCGGGCTTCGACACGCGATGGATTTCGCGAATAACCGGAGCACCGTCGAAGTATTTCAATTCAATCTCGATTTCGGCCTTCGCCTTGCCCATCTGGACAGTCGAATAGTCGCGGATGTAGCCCTCCTGCTTCAGCACGTCTAATACGCGAAAACGCAGCTTCGACGCCGGGCAACTCACCTTCGACTTTCCGCGCTCCTGCGCGTTCCTTATGCGTGTCAGCATATCGCCGAGCGGATCCTGAATGCTCATTCTGTTCTCTCCTGACTGGTCTGCACTCTACCAGCTTGCCTTGACCACGCCGGGGATCAGCCCCTTGTTGGCGAGTTCTCTCAGCGCCATGCGCGACATTCTAAATTTTCGATAGACCGCCCGAGGTCGCCCGGTAAGCTCGCAGCGATTGCGGACCCGGGCAGGCGCGGAATTCCGCGGCAGCTGTGACAATTTCAGCTGAGCTGCGAACCGCTCTTCCATCGTGAGAGAATGATTCTGAATGATGGTCTTCAGCCGCGTGCGCTTGCCGGCAAATTTCTTTACCATTCGCCGCCGGCGATTGTTCTTTTCGACAGAGCTTTTCTTTGCCATTAGGAAACCTTGCTGGTCTTCTGTTGATTGCCTGGCTCCGCAGCTTTCGTGCCACGGTGCGCCTTGCGGAACGGGAAGTTGAAACCTGCGATCAATGCCCGTGCCTCTTCATCGGTATTCGCGGTCGTGCAGATCACCACGTCCATGCCCCAGACCCGATCGATCTTGTCGTAGTCGATCTCCGGAAAAATGATGTGCTCCTTGATCCCCACCGCATAATTTCCGTTGCCGTCGAAGCTTCGGTCCGTAACGCCGCGGAAATCGCGCACCCGCGGCAAGGCGATATTGATGAACCGGTCCAAAAATTCATACATGCGCGCCTTGCGCAGCGTAACCTTTGTGCCGATCGCCTGATTCTCACGAATCTTGAACGTCGCGATCGACTTTCGTGATTTCGTGATGACCGGTTTCTGGCCGGCAATCTTGGTCAGCTCGTCGGCAGCGACATTCATGATCTTGCTGTCGCTGACCGCCTCACCCACGCCCATGTTGAGGACGATTTTGTCGAGCTTCGGTACTTGCATCGGATTTTTGTAACCGAATTGCTCGATAAGCTTCTGCCTCACCACGTCCTCGTAATATTTTTTCAGGCGCGGCACATAATCCTTGGCGACCGATGGAGACTCCACAGCCGGCTGCTGTTTGGCGGCCTTGCCTGCAGCCTTCGCTTCGCTCTTGCCCGCAACCTTCGCTTCGCCTTTCGGCTGCGGCTTGGCCGGTTTTGCTTCAGCTTTGGTGTCGGCCTTGTTTGCCGGTTTTTTTTCCTTAGCCATCGATCACCTCTCCTGAACCCCTGGCGACGCGTACTTTCTTGCCGTCGCCGAGCATCTTGTAACCGACCCGAGTCGGCTTTCCGGTCTTTGGATCAGCCAGGCCCAGATTGGATATATGGATCGGCATCTCCTTCGCCACGATTCCACCCTCCTGCGAGGGAGTTTGTTTCTGGTGTCGCCGCGCGATGTTCACCCCTTGCACGATTGCTCGGTTTTCAGCCGGCATCACGTTCAATACCTGGCCGGCTTTTCCCTTGTCCCGGCCGGTTCGGACGACCACCCTATCGCCCTTCCGGATCTTTAGTTTCGTCCGCATCACAGCACCTCCGGCGCCAGCGAAATGATCTTCATATGGTTCTTCGCCCTGAGTTCGCGCGGTACCGGCCCGAAAATTCGGGTGCCGACCGGCTCTCCCTGCGCATTGATCAGCACCGCGGCATTCCGGTCGAACCTGATGACCGATCCGTCGGCCCGCCGGATTGCCTTGGCGGTGCGCACGACGATAGCCTTCATAACAGAGCCCTTCTTCACTCTGCCGCGCGGGATCGCATCTTTCACCGACACGACGATGATGTCCCCGACGGTCGCATATTTACGCTTGGAGCCGCCGAGCACTTTTATGCACTGCACGCGTCGGGCGCCGGAATTATCGGCAACATCCAGATTGGTTTCTTGTTGAATCATGACACGACCTTCGCGTTAGTGCGCAAGCTTCCAAATTCCTTAGGCCAACGTGACCTTTTCAAGCAGCGTCCATCTCTTGTTTTTCGATATCGGACGGCACTCCTGAATGCGCACGATATCGCCGACCTTGGCCAATTTCGTCTCGTCATGCGCATGAAACTTCGTCGTGCGCCGAACGGTCTTCTTCAGCACCGGATGAGTGAGCCGGCGCTCGACCGACACGACTATGGTTTTCGCATTCTTGTCGCTAACCACGACACCCTGCAGAACCCGCTTTGGCATTTCTTCAACTCTCCGGTTTACTTCGCTTTGGCGGTCCGGCGCGTGGTTTCGGCCGTCCGCAGACGGGCGATGTCGCGACGCACCTGGCGCACTCTGGCTGTCTTTTCAAGCTGACCTGAAGCCTTCTGAAAACGCAGGTTGAACTGCTCTTTTTTCAGCTTGGTAATTTCATCCTTGAGCTGATCGTCCGTCAGCGGTCTGATGTCGGTCATTTTCATCGGCTCATCCTCGAACTTTGTTTACTCGCCTAGGCGCGCTACGAAGCGTGTTTTGATGGGCAGCTTCGCTGCCGCAAG
>DATFOT010000387.1:0-6649 GCA_035265265.1 Aestuariivirgaceae bacterium
GTCGAGGAGTGTTCCACAGCACTCGTCGATGCTTGCTGTCATTGCGGCATAGATGGCCTGCCATTTCGGCAGATTGGGTTTCACCGTGCTGAGCCACCACTGCCGGTTCATGCTCGGCTCCCAATATTCCGCCGATCCATCCTCATAGGTCTCAGGGATGGGAAAATCCGCCGGATCGAATTGCTCTGCCAGGCTTTTCGGCACGTTGTCCCATTCCCAGGGATCATGCGGCGGTCCGAACGACAGGAACATGGCAAAGGGATTTTTCGCAGGTCGCGACGTGAGCCAGTCGATTGCCAGCTTGGTCGTGAACTCCGTCTCGTAGCGGTCCCCGACGATCCGCTCGCCATCGGTGAGGAAATAATTGGGATGGAAGTAATCGAAGTTGAAATTATAAGCGGCCCAATAGCCGTCGAAACCCAAACGGGCAGGGCCCGCCGGAACGAAGCCGTTTTCCGGCAGATTCTCGCCCTCCGTCTGATTGGACCAAAGATGCCATTTTCCGATATACGCAGTGTCGTAGCCCGAGCGCGTGAGAACATGGCCGATGCAATCATGATGCGGGTTGGCTCTCATTTCATTGATGACCATCCCGGTGGTGCTTGGATATTTGCCGGTCATGAGCGAGGCGCGATAGGGACCGCAGACCGGATCGGAAGAAACGGCATTCACGAAGTTTGCGCCGCCCAGCGCCAATGAATCGATGTTCGGCGTGCGCGCTCTCGTATCGCCGGCGTACCCGCAACTCTGCATCCGAAGCTGATCGACGAGGAAAAAGATGAGATTGGGGGGTCCTGCCATAGTCTCTGTTGTTCAGGATGTTCCGTGGCAGCAAAAAAAAGCGGCTGGCGGGGAAGCCCGCCAGCGCGCCGACCTTTACTTGGCCACTGCAGCCTTGGCTTTTTCCCATATTTCGATGGCGCGATTATCGAAATCGGCGCCAAGATTGTACTGGAACTGGATTTTCGGAATGTTGGTGACGAGACTCTCGAGGTCCATGGCCTTCTTGGTCTCGGCATCGATCATGTCCATGGCTTTGCCGTTGGCGGGCGCATAGCCCAGTTCCTTGGGAAGGCGCGCCTGGATCTCCGGGCTCATCATATGATTGATGAAGGCATAGGCAGCCTCGGGATGCGGTGCCTGGGCTACGACGCATGGTCCGTCATACCAAGCGGTGAGGCCTTCCACCGGATAGGCGATTTCGATCGGCAATCCCTTGGCCTTGGCTTGCCTTGCGCCGCCATCATCCGCATCGCCAACCCAGATTTCGCCGCTCGCCAAGAGCTGTGCCATTTGATCGTAGTGACCATAGATCGTGCGCACCTGCTTCATGTCCTCCAGGAGCTTCTGCTCGATCTCCTGGAACTGCTCATCGGTGAGCGGGCCGTATTTGTAGCCCAGTGAAAGAGCGGTTCGCCAAATCTGCTCGTTCGACTTATCGATCTTTCCGATGCGTCCCTTGTAGTCGCCGGAAAAAACGTCCTTCCATGACGTAATCTTTTTTTGCGTCTTGGCCGGATCATAAACGACGAGAGCATTGAGACCGAAGGAATAGGTCGCGCAATAAAGCTTGCCGTCGTCTTTTGTCTTCTTGAGCTGCGGGTAAACATCGGCAAGCGACGGAATGCGGTTTTCCTCGAGCGGCGCGAGCTGGCCCTGCTTGATGGCTATGTCCTCGAAACCGGCGCCGAGAAACACGATATCATGGGTACCGAGACCGGCGGCGCGGATTTTGTTCATTGCCTCCCTTTCATCCGCGTAATAATCGATATTGATCTTCACGCCGTACTTCTCTTCGAAGGAGGGAAGGGCAAAGTCGATGTAATTACCCCAGCTCAGTACGTTGATTTCACCACCGATTTTTTCTTGCGCCGGTGCGGGCATCGCAGCGAATGCCAGCACCGCGGCAGCTGCCGCAAGTAAACCAAAGTTTTTCTTCTTCATGGATTTCCTCCTGGGCTTGTGTTGCGGCCGCGGGACCAGGTCAGCCGGATCGCGGTCAGGGTTAAGATGAGAGTTGCAGCAAGGATAATGGTCGATACCGCATTGATCTCCGGTGTTATGCCGACCTTGACGATCGAATAGATGCGTATCGGCAAAGTCGTGATACCTGCCGAGGTCAGAAAGAAGCTGACGACGAATTCACCTATCGAGATCGTGAAACCGAAGAGCAATGCGCCGAGAAGGCCTGGCGTGATGTTGGGCAGCACGACGCGGACCAGCACTGCCGTCTCACCGGCGCCGAGGCCGCGCGCCGCGTCTTCGAGCATGCGGTCGAACCGCGCGAGGCTAGCCATCAGGATGAAGGTGCAATAGGGAAGCGCCAGCAGCGTGTGGCCCATGAAGAGCGAGGTGAAGCCGGTTTTGAGTCCGAGGCTCCGCCAGAAGAGCAGCAGCGATATGCCGAGCACGATACCCGGCACGACCATCGGCAAAGCCATGAGCGCCAGGAAAGCCCGCCTTCCGGGAAAGCGATGACGCATCACCGCAAGTGCCGCGCACAGGCCCAGAAGGGTCGCCGCCGATGATGCCAGCGCGCCGAGCCACACGCTCGTCCACAGCGCATCGAGCGTTCGGAGGTTGGTGAACAGGGCTTCGAACCATTTGAGGCTATAGCCGGTGATCGGCAGCGTGGTGATCGTCGCGTGATTGAAGGCCGTGAGCACCACAAGCGCAATCGGCAGATAGACCAGGCCGTATATGGCGAGCACGAAAGCCATGGGCAGCGAGCGAGAAACCATCAGGCCTGCTCCTCATCGCCGAGGATCCCGCGGGTGCCGGCACCCAGCCGGAACAGTCCGAGGAGCACCAGCATGATCGCCGCGAGCATCACCATCGACAGTGCCGAGCCGAGCGGCCAATTGAAGCTCTGGAATGCCGTTGCGATGAGATTGCCGAACATAATCCCCTGCAGGCCGCCGAGAAGATTTGGAACGAGATACTCCCCGAGCGCGGGTATGAAAGTAATGATGCACCCGGCAATGATGCCGGGTTTGATAAGCGGCAGCACCACGCGCACGAAACGCCGGATCGGACCGGCGCCCAGGTTTTCCGCCGCTTCGAGTATCGGCGTGTCCAGGCGCTCGATCGCGGCATAGATCGGCACCATGGTATAGGGCAGGTAGATGTAAACCAGGCCGATCACCACTGCAGTTTCGGTAAAGAGAATCTCCAGCGGGCGGGCGATGGACCCGGTGCTGGTGAGCACCCAGTTGAGAAGGCCGGATTCGCCCAGGACCAGGTTCATCGAATAGGTGCGGATCAGCACGCTGACCCATCCGGGCAGGATAAGGCCTACGATGAACAACACCCGCCAGCGCTGGGGCACACGGCGCGCGATGAACCAGGCAAGCGGCAAGGCCAGAACCACGCAGAACACGGTGGTAAGCAAAGCCATCCACACCGAACCGAGAAGCGTGTCGAGATAGAGCGGATCGGCGGCGATTTTTTCGTAGTTCGCCAGACTGGGCGTGTGGACGAGCTGATAATTATTGTCCACGGTCCAAAAACTGTAGACGAAGGTGAGGAGGAGCGGCATGACGAACAGAAACACGAGCGCCGCAAGCGGCGGCAGGAGGAATACTGCCAGTTGCATCCATAAACGCGACTGCACCAAACGCACCTCTACCTTTCCACAAATCATAGGGTGAGCGACCGCGCGTGCAAATTATTTGTTTTCAGAAAATACATTTCTGGTCTCTATTTGCCTCAGGCATCGAGAGTCTCGTTGCCTCTGGGGGGAGTGACTTTGCCTGAACCGCTTTTGGCTTTTTGGCTTGAGTCCGACGCGCACCGGACCTGCGAGATTGCGCGTCTGGCGGGCTATGACAGTGTGCTTCTCGACATGGAGCACGGAACGATCGGCGAAGCATCACTCGATCGGCTCGTTCCCTTCTGCAATCAGCTTGGTCTTGTGACTTTTGTTCGGGTGCGCGAAGCCAATCAGGCGCGCGTTCAAATCGCCCTCGACAGCGGGGCCAAGGGGGTAATCCTGCCCCAGATCAGGGATATCGAACACGCGCGGAGCAGTGCCCCGGCGGCAAAGTTTCCGCCGCGCGGCGCGCGTGGAATGGGCTTCAGCCGCATTCAGCATTATGGCGCTGCTGATGACGCATGGGCAGCTGCCCAGAACAGCGGCACCCTCTGCTATGTAATGATCGAGACGCAAGGCGCTTTCGAGGGCTGTGAGGCCATTGCCGCACTGGAATATGTTGACGGTCTCTTTATTGGACCCTCCGATCTCTCTCTCAATCGCGGACGGGGCGTGTTTTCCTGCAAACCGGCGGATATTGCCGACATGGAGCGCATCGCCAAGGCTGCCACGGCAGCCGGCAAGCTATGGGGCGCAGCCGCGGGGCACAGCGCATACCGGGCCGAAGCATCATTGCGCCAGCCCGATCTTTTGGCCGTCGCCGATGACTTGACTGCGTTGCGGCTAGGGTTCGACTCGCTTGCGGCAGGTTGACTGGACCGCGGATGATCTCTGCTACCTCACAGCCAGGGAGGTATTGACTCACTTCGCCCGCGGCACGCTCTCGCCGGTGGATCTGATGAGCACGCTTCTGAATAGAATAGAGGCCGTCAATCCCCGGATCAACGCGTTTGGCGATTGCTATTTCGACAAGGCGCAGGGCGAAGCGCGGGAAGCTGAACGGCGCTGGCGCAGCGGCACGGCGCGTGCGCTCGAAGGGATACCCGTGGCCGTCAAGGACGCGCAGAATGTGGCGGGCCAGCGCACGACCTACGGATCCCCGGCCTTTGCCGGCAACTATGCTCGAACCTCGGATCCGATGATCGAGAGGCTGCTTGCGGCAGGGGCAATCATTCACGCGCGGACCACTGTATCGGAGTTTTGCATGTCGGGCGTCTGCGCCTCGCCCATGTGGGGCACGACCCGCAATCCTTGGAATTTTGCTTTCAGCCCCGGCGGTTCTTCTGGTGGCTCGGGTGCCGCAGTCGCGGCCGGCATGGCCGTGCTGGCAACCGGAACCGATATGGGAGGCTCCATTCGCGTTCCGGCCTCAGCTTGCGGGGTAGTAGGCTACAAGCCTCCCCATGGCCGCAACCCGGACGGCCGTCCGTTCAATCTCGACCGGCTGAACCATTGCGGAGCCCTGGCGCGAAGCGTGGGCGACATAGCGCTGGTGCAGAATGTCGTCGCCGGACCGCACACCGAGGACGAAGAAAGCCTGCCCGATGTGCTGCTTTATCCCCAAGCGCCGGAGAGCATTGCCGGTCTGCGCGTTGCCTGGTCTCCCGATCTTTCCTATCGGGCGGTCGATCCGGAAGTGCTCGCCAACACGGAGCGCGCCCTTCGCCTGCTCGAGCGATTGGGCTGCACTGTCCAAAGAGTGCAGCCTGGGTGGAGCGATGAGATCGATGACATTGCCGCCGACTGGTATCGGCAGGGACCGTTCGGGCGTATGCTGTTGCAGGCCCTGGAGCATCACGCCGGTCTAGTTTCGCCGGACCTGCAGCGCTTGGGCAGGAGCTGGGAGGGGAAGCGTTCCGGTGTCGACCATGTTCTGAAGCTCATCGAAGATATGTCGCGGCGCTTCGATGCCATCATGCAATCACATGATGTCTTTGTATGCCCCACAATGTCGGTTGCTGCGGTAAAGGCCAATCAAAGCATGTGGGATGCGGATTTCGAAATCGACGGCAGGCGCGTGGACGCCGAATTCGGTTATTCCTTGACCCATCAGTTCAATCTTCTCGGGCGTTGCCCGGCCATTACCATTCCATCAGGGCGAACGAGGCTTGGCCTGCCGACGGGGCTGCAGATCGTCGGGAAGCCGTTCGATGATCTCGCGGTCATCCGAACGGCATGGGCATTCCAAACCACAGCCGAACCGTGGTTTTCAACGCAGGCCTTGCGTCCAAATCTTTCGGAGGATGAATAAGCCCTAATTATTTCTTGGACGACACTTTGCCGACCGTGCCAACCAGGGAACCATATCCTTCGATGGACACGTTGACGAACTTGCAGGGTCCCACAAAATGCCAGGTGATTGTGCTGCGCTGTCCTTTGGGCCCTGTCACAATCCCCCTCACTTTCGAGCCGCTTTGGCCGAGAAACTGCACCCGCGATCCCCGGTAGGACGCCAGGCTGCTACCGAGACTGTACACCACGACCTTTCGAACCCGCTCGCGCTGAGCATCCTTCTGCGCGCTGCTGTACTTCTCCCAGTCGTTTCCCGCCGCGAGCTGCGCGATGCGGTCGCCCGCAAAATAACGTTCATAGAGCCGGTTGAGTTGTGCAGGGTTGCCGAGCGCGGCCGAACCGGCGGCCATCGCCGAGCGGATGCATGATTGCCGCGATCCGGATACGCTTGCGGCATTTGCCGAGGCAGCTACGGCGATGGAAAGGAAAAACCCGAAAATAACGCGCTTTATTGCCATCGGAATGTCTTTCCTGGGAACTATGCCGAGCCAAATTTCACCGCGCACCTTGCACAGCGCGCTAGCTTTGAAATGCACCTGCGCCGCCGTTTTTGCAAGGGCCTAGCAAAATATTCCGCCTGCCGGCGCTTGCCTGAACAGCGCACCGGTGCAAAATATGGATCTGAATGAGGATGAAGCAATGCCCCTGCCAGATCGACCAAAACTTCCCGCTCTGGACCCGGCATCCGTCGCGCCCGTGACCGGA
>DATFOT010000388.1:0-3867 GCA_035265265.1 Aestuariivirgaceae bacterium
TAGCAAGCGATGCAGTGCGGTCCGAACAGCCGCATCATCATCGGTAACCGCAATAACCTTTTGCTCGTTCACTGTATGCCTTTGCACCAAATCGTGCAGCCGCTCTTCGCTTAGAGCTTGCCGATATGGCTCTGTTCTACAGGGTGATTCCGCTAATGTCTTTGCTGGAGGTCGCCAAGAAACTGTTTATTTGGGCCAAGGTGAGTTAGGGTCACAGATTCAAGCTGGAACCTGCGAGTTGGGAAGCAGCGTCAAAGTAATCAGCGAGCTTACAAGTGCTACCGGCTTCATAGCCCGGCTAGCTTACCGAAGCCTATTGGAGGCCCGCATCGATCCCCAGACATTGCTGACGAAAGCAGGTCTGACGCACACCGATATCCAAGACGCGCGTATCCGCCTGAAAGTACAAAAACAAATATCTTTTCTCAATCTTGCCGCTGGTGCTCTCGAGGATGACTTTTTAGGCTTCCACCTTGCAGAGCGTTGCGAGCTTCGTGAAATCGGGCTGCTTTACTATGTGCTGGCCTCATCGGAAAACCTGCCTGACGCTCTGCAACGAGCAGTTCGGTATAGTTCAATCGTTAACGACGGAGTGTCCCTCAAATGCATTGGCAGCCTTCCAGTGGGTCTTTCGCTTCATTATACCGGTGTAAGCCGCCACATAGATAAGCATCAAATAGAATTCTGGATTGCTGTAATTATCCGTATTTGCCGGCAGTTGACAGGAACGCCGCTGCTTCCAAACCAAGTGAAATTCAGCCATTTTCGTGAAAGTTACCCGAAGAAGTTTTCCGCACTGTTAGGCCGCGACGTTGAATTCGCAGCAATGACGGATGAGGTAGCGTTTTCACCTGAAAACAAAAAACTTTCGGTCGTCAGCTCCGATCCGTATCTGAACAAGCTTCTTGTGGAGTATTGCGAAGAGGCACTCTCGCGTAGACGGGGTAAGAGCAGGCCGTTCCGTGTTGCCGTGGAAAATGCTTTGGCGCCTTTGCTGCCGCACGGCAACGCGAAGGCTGAAAGGGTTGCCCGCAAGCTGGGCATGAGTCGGCGCACGCTTGCGAGACAGCTGGCCAAGGAAGGAATCTCCTTTTCTGACCTCCTGGAAAGGCTCAGGGCCAGTTTGGCGTTCCGCTATCTCGCCGAGGAAGGCTTGTCGGTTAGTCAAATTGCATGGCTACTTGGATACCAGGAGGTGGGCGCCTTCTCTCATGCGTTTAAACGATGGACAGGCAAAACGCCCCGGCAGGCGCGGGTCGGCAAGTGACCGGCATTGATGCATAGCCCCAGAGCCGGAGCGGCTATATTTCGATGGTCTCTACATTATCGATTTGATGACCCCTGAGATTGGTGAAAGAGAAGAATGTATTGGCCCAAAGGACAATAGATTGCTCTTTCTCGAAGAGTGTAGCTTGTGAGTCGTGCCGACCGATCACGGCGAATATCACCAGTCGACAGATAGACACTCTTGAATTTTGCGGGATAGTTACATGCGTGAATTCGGCGTCCATTCGGAAGTTGGAAAATTACGAACAGTCTTGGTCTGTAGACCGTCGCTAGCACACCAACGACTGACACCAGGTAACTGCCGGGACCTCCTTTATGACGATGTAATTTGGGTTCATGAAGCCCAGAAAGATCACTACGACTTTGCTCTAAAAATGGAGGAACGAGGGGTCGAGGTGCTCGATCTCCACGATCTGCTGGCAAAAACACTGGATGATCCGGAGGCGCGGACTTTCGTGCTGGACCGGCGAATAACCGAGAATGCTCTTGGAGTCCATGTCGCAGCCGCAATACGACCTTGGCTGAACGAGATTCCATCAGCGCAGCTCTCCGCCTTTCTCATAGGAGGAATCGCGATTTCCGATCTTCCGGATGCAGCTGCGACCCGCATGTTGAACGATGCATTCGGCGGTGCTGAATTTGTGCTTCCGCCTATTCCCAATACTCTGTTTCAACGTGATCCCTCGTGCTGGATCTACAACGGAGTAACCTGCAACCCGATGTATTGGCCAGCTCGCCGGCCTGAGACCTTGCTGCAGCGCGCCGTCTACAAATTCCATCCGGCATTCAAAGAAGCCAACTTCAAAATCTGGTGGGGGGACTCCGATGAGTTCTTTGCCAGCGCCTCGATGGAGGGCGGTGACATCATGCCCATTGGCGGGGGCGTTGTACTCGTAGGAATGGGGGAACGCACTACTTATCAGAGCGTGGGGCAGGTGGCCCGCGCGCTGTTTCGCCAGGGCGCGGCCACGCGAGTTATCGGCTGCCTAATGCCAAAGAGCCGAGCTGCAATGCATTTGGACACGGTCTTCACCTTCTGTGATCGCGATCTCGTAACGGTGTTTGGCGATGTGGTTGACCAGATCAGGTGTTACAGCATGCGACCCACCAACGATAAAGGCGATTTCAATGTTCATGCGGAAAGCGCCCCGATGCTCGAGGTTGTTCGGGAGGCACTTGGGGTCAAGAAACTGCGCACAGTCGGAACGGGAGGCAACGCATATGCGGCCGAACGCGAGCAATGGGACGACGGCAACAATGTTGTCGCGCTGGAGCCCGGGGTAGTTGTTGCCTATGACCGCAATGTTTACACCAACACCCTGTTGAGAAAAGCTGGGGTGGAGGTGATCACCATCAGAGGAGCTGAGCTTGGTCGTGGCCGGGGCGGGGGGCACTGCATGACCTGTCCTATCAGCCGCGACCCCGTTCAATGAACCGGCCCCGATAAGATTCTCAGGAGTAACCGCCATGTCGCTGAACCTCCGCAACCGATCGCTCCTAACGGTGCAAGATTATACACCGAGAGAGTTCCATTATCTGCTCGATCTTGCCCGTGATCTTAAACGGGCCAAGTACGCCCGTACCGAGCAAAAGCATCTCGATGGCAAGGAAATCTGCCTTATTTTCGAGAAGACATCGACACGCACGCGATGCGCATTCGAGGTTGCCTGCTACGATCAGGGAGCAAACGTAACTTATCTCGATCCCTCCGGTTCGCAGATTGGGCATAAGGAATCGTTTAAGGACACAGCCCGTGTTCTAGGGCGCATGTACGATGCAATCGAATACCGCGGGGCTGCGCAGAAAGGTGTCGAGACACTCGCGAAATATGCAGGCGTACCGGTCTACAACGGGCTGACCGACGAGTACCATCCTACGCAGATGATTGCCGATGTCATGACCATGCGCGAGCACAGTGAGAAACCTATCACGCAGATAAAATATGCCTACATCGGCGACACGCACTCGAACATGGGGCACTCCCTGCTCATCGTGGGTTGCCTTCTGGGCATGGACGTACGGATCTGTGGCCCCAAATCCCTGTGGCCAGCAGACGAGTATCGCAACGTAGCGAATGATCTGGCAGCGAAATCCGGCGCGCGCTTGCTGGTCACCGACGATCCTCTCACCGCGGTCAAAGGCGTGGACTTCATCCATACGGATGTTTGGGTATCCATGGGAGAACCCAAGGACGTGTGGAAGGAGCGCATCGCTCTGTTGTCGCCTTATCAGGTGAATAAAGCTCTGTTTAAGGCCACGGGAAACCCTCACTGCAAATTCATGCATTGCCTGCCGGCATTTCACGACATGGAAACGACACTCGGCAAGCAGATCGCACAGGATTACGGAATGACCAATGGCCTCGAGGTCACCGACGATATCTTCGAATCAGAGGCGAACGTAGCTTTCGAGCAAGCCGAGAACCGCATGCACACAATCAAGGCCTTGCTGGTGGCCACCTTGGGAGATTGATCATGCGCGTGGTGATTGCCCTTGGCGGCAACGCTTTGCTAAAACGCGGCGAACCGATGACCGCCGACGCTCAGCGCAGGAATATTCGGATTGCCGCGGAGGCCATTG
>DATFOT010000389.1:0-2368 GCA_035265265.1 Aestuariivirgaceae bacterium
TCTCCGGGGAGTGCAAGCGGCACGAATACGAGACCCTGAGGACCGTTGGCGACGCCCTCGCCCCTGCGTGCAAGCTCGTAGATTTCCAGAGTTTCGCGGACCATTGGGGCCTCGTATGACGGATTCGAAGCAGACATTGGACCAATTTGGGCATTTTTCTGTGTTTCTCAACCGCCAAGGGGGTGAGACCTCTAGACAAGTGGCGAGAACCGACGCAAAAACACGCTTATTGTCTGGCGTTTTTTGATTCTGACCCAGGGGAAAACACCATTTAGTCACCTACTACATGAGGAGAAAACAATGGCTGACAAAGTTCAGATGACCATACCACTTTCGAAAATGCTTTCAGAGCTCGCGGAAAAACATGAGATGCCAAAGAAGAAACTCGCCGAGCTGTTCGGGGACTTTATCGATCTCACCGTCAAGAACCTGAAGAAGGGGAACAAGGTTCGCATCAATGGGCTCGGCATCATGCAGGTTCGAAACCGCCCAGCGCGCATGGGACGCAATCCGGCCACGGGCGAAGCAATTAAAATAAAGGCATCGCGAAAGGTCGCCTTCCGCGTTGCCAAGGAAGTGAAAGAAGCAATCTGAGTTCCGGGAGAAATCCCGCTTGGCTTTAGGACCGCCCGAGCGCGCCTGGCGCGGCCCCTATTGGGCGGTCCCTAATTTTCGGACAAGGCAAATCGAAACCGGAGCGCAGACGCTCCGAGGTTCGTTTCCGGATGCGCGCGCAACGTGCATGCGCTAATCTGAAAATGTGAGTTCGAGCAGTTCAGGGCCGTGTCTCGTCGCTCGTAGGCTCAGATCGTGAGTTGGGTGTTTCAGCCGAAATGGCTGGTTGGCCTGAAGAGCCTCAGCAATCGGCTTTGCACTGCGCAGGCGGGCGCCAGAGGCCAGTTTTGCAGCCAGCATAAGTCGCAGTGAGCGAGCATTGATGGTAAGTCCTTTTATTTCGGGCTGAACGGTTGTCTCGAACAGGAGTTCGTTGTTGGCGCTCAGGCGAAGCCAACCATTGCGGCGACTGACGGTGACGGCTCCGATGGGGGAGTTTATGGGCCCGAGTTCGATCTCAGCGGTACCGTTGCGCAGACACCAACCATCCCAAGGATTGATGTCCATGATCTCAGCAATGTCCATTATCGGCAGAAGTGCTGTCCAGCTGTAAAAAGGATCGCTGTCCGGCTGATCCAGCCCCTGGCCTGTCGTAGCGTTGAAGTTCTCGGGTGCGAGACGCTGCTTCCATGACGCGGCAAACAAGCTGCGAGATTTGCGTTGCATCGCCTGCGCCTGTAAATCCAAGCCATTGCGCTTCAACCCTAGCCACACGAGCCAATTGAGGATCGGCCAGATTCGGCCGCGCCAATAGACGTTCTGCGGAAATGCGGGGTCCGACTTGGACACTGAAGGTATCATGTAGCGGCCGCCGAAGCCTTCCCGGCTCGACAGGTGACGCATCAGAGACGCAATCTGGCGAGGATCTGCCGCGCCGATCAGAAGAGGAAAGAAGCTCGTCGGCGAAAGGCTTTTTACGAAACTGCCGTTCCACAGGCGGTTAGCGAAGATCCCGCGGGAGGCGTCCCAAAAATGGTGTTTCACGCGCAGGCCATGAGCCGCCGAGCGAGAATGATGATCGCGGGCTTCGCGGTCACGCCCGAGTGCGGCAGCCAGATAGCCCAGCATTTCCGCATCAAGAGCGATCAAGCTATTGAGTCCCACATCTTCGCTGTCCAGGGTGCGGCTGGCCTCGATCCATTGCGCCTCGTCGTGAACGGGCGAGTTGTCCATAAAGGATTCATTCTTTGCGGCCAATTTGGTACCGACATAAAGGCCCGTGCCCAGGGCAGAGGAGCCGTATTCGAGAATGGCATTGCCGTTCCCGTCACGATTCTGCCACCACCATTCGTGATTGCGGAGCACACGGTCATAGCAACGTTCTAGGATCGCGGTCCTGCCAGTGCGAAGGTAGATCAGCCATACGATCAAACCTACGATGGGCGGCTGGGAACGGTCGAGCCAGGCGTCATTGCCGGTGAGGAGGCAGGGGAAATTGCCCTGATCTGTTTGCCCGGCGAAAAGAACTTCCAGGTTTTCCATCGCCTGTTCTTCGCCGAAATGCGCATGGGCAAAAGCGCTGACGGCGGTGTCGGTGAGCCAGACGCCATATCCGCCGAACTTCCGCAGATCCCAATTTCGGCTGCAGCTCGTATAGGGGCGCCGATTGACGGGATCCCACACAGTATTCCAAGCCACGATGTCGCGTAGAGCAGCCAGAGACCCGTCGGCTTGCTGGTGCGCGCTAGATCTGACGGCAAGAGCTTCCCGCGCCCGGCTTGCAGCTTGAGCAAGGTTGTCCGCAACCGCGATT
>DATFOT010000390.1:0-5054 GCA_035265265.1 Aestuariivirgaceae bacterium
GAGCTGGCAAATGCGCGAAGTCGCGGCATCGACTTCACCTCGGACGCAGCGCGCCGGCACCTCGCCCGCCGCCACCGCGCCGAAGCACGCTTCCGCTCCAACGGCATCATCAGCCTTGCCATTACGGCGATTTTCCTCCTCGTCCTCATCTCCGATGTCGTGGTCAAGGGAGTGCCTGCCTTCTGGCAGCATTCGCTGCTGCTGGACATTGCGGTTGATCCCGCTTCTGTCGATCCAGGCGGCACCCGCGATGCCGCAGCAATCGCCCGCGCCGATTTCGGCCGCCTGATCAAGGACAGGCTTGCCGCGCTTTTTCCAGAGGTCGGCACCCGCGCCCAGCGCAAGCTCCTGAACGGGCTTCTGTCGTCCGGCGCCGCCGATGATCTCCGCCGCCGCATCCTTGCCGACCCTGCGCTGATCGGCAAAACCATCGCTATGCCAGCCCTTCTTTCTGATGACGCCGACCTTTATTTGAAGGGCACCGGCACCGGGATTGCGGCGCGTTCCGGCGAGGGCGTGGTCACGGTCTCCCTTCTTGCCGAGGGCCGCCTCGCGCTGCGCTCGACAGCGCCGGATTTTGCCCCGGCCCTCGCTGCAATTAAGAGCGAGCTTGCAGCCAGGGCTCAGGCCCTCGAGGATGAAGTGAAGCGCCTGCGGGGCCAGGGGGCCAGCGCCGCCCGCCTGAAGGCGACCGAACTCGAAAGCCAGGCGCGCACGCTGCGTGCACGGGCATCGGCGCCCATCGGGGCCGAGAATCTCGATGGCTCGCTTCCGAGCATCCTTGCCGAGGTAAACGGCGGCCTTATAAAGGCGACCGAGGTCACCGCCGCTGGCTTAATCGGCACGCCGCTTCTAAACGTCCAATCGCTTGAACCCTCGCCCGCGGGCGCCTGGCGGGTGCTCGTCTATGAAACGCCTGAATCCGCCCGCCGCATCACCGATCAGGAAATCGCCTGGCTCGAACACCTGCGCGCGCAGGGTATCGTCGAGGGCCATTTCAACACCCGTTTCTTTACCTCCGGCGACAGCCGCGAGCCCGAACTTGCCGGAATCCGTGGCGCCCTCGTCGGCTCGCTGTTCACGCTCTTCGTCACCATCGCTCTCTGCCTTCCGATCGGTGTCGCCGCGGCGATTTACCTCGAGGAATTCGCCCCGAAGAACCGCGTGACGGAGATCATCGAGGTCAACATCAACAATCTTGCCGCCGTCCCCTCGATCGTCTTCGGCCTTCTCGGTCTTGCGCTCTTTCTCAATGCCTTCGGCCTGCCGCGTTCGGCCGCATTCGTCGGCGGCATGGTCCTGGCGCTGCTGGTGCTGCCGACCATCATCATCGCCAGCCGCGCCGCCCTCAAGGCCGTGCCGCCCTCCATCCGCGATGCCGCCCTTGCGGTCGGCGCTTCGCATCAGCAGTCGGTATTTCACCACGTCCTGCCGCTTGCCATGCCCGGCATCATGACCGGCACCATCATCGGAATGGCGCATGCTTTGGGCGAGACCGCCCCGCTGTTGATGATCGGCATGGTCGCCTTCATCGTCGATATTCCTTCGGGTATCACCGATTCTGCGACCGTTTTGCCGGTGCAGATCTATTTGTGGTCGGACTTGCCGGAACTCGCTTTTCGGGCCAAGACGGCGGCTGCGATCCTCGTTCTTTTGGTTTTTCTGTTTGTCATGAACGGTGCGGCGATCGTGCTTCGCCGTCACTTCGAACGCCGCTGGTAGCCATCGCCCCGGAGTTGAACATGGATGCCTCGAATTCAATCGTAGGAACTTCAGGCCCGCCCTCGATGGCAACGGGGGCGATCAAGGTGCATGCGCGCAATGTCAATGTGTTCTACGGCGAGAAGCAGGCCATCACCGACTTGTCGATCGATATTCCCGATCGTGCGGTGTCTGCCTTCATCGGGCCCTCGGGATGCGGCAAGTCCACCTTTCTTCGCACCATCAACCGCATGAACGATACGATCCCGGGTACCCGCATCGAGGGAACAGTCGAGATCGACGGAGAGAATATCTACGACCGCAATCTCGATCCCGTGCTCTTGCGCGCGCGTGTCGGCATGGTCTTTCAGAAGCCCAATCCCTTTCCCAAATCGATCTTCGAGAATGTCGCCTATGGACCGCGTATCCACGGCATTGCCGGCTCGCGCGGCGAGCTCAACGACGTCGTGGTTTCCAGTCTCCGGCGTGCCGGCCTGTTCGACGAGGTGAAGGACCGCCTCTCCGCGCCGGGCACCAGCCTTTCGGGCGGCCAGCAGCAGCGCCTGTGCATCGCCCGAGCCATTGCCGTCAATCCCGAGGTCATTCTGATGGACGAGCCTTGTTCCGCTCTCGACCCCATCGCCACCGCCCGCATCGAAGAGCTCATCGACGAGCTCAAGCAGAATTTCTGCATCGTCATCGTCACCCATTCGATGCAGCAGGCGGCTCGGGTATCGCAGTTCACCGCTTTCTTTCACCTCGGCCATCTGGTCGAGGTCGGCGCAACCGATGAAATATTCACCGCCCCGCAGGATAAGCGCACCCAGGATTATATCACCGGGCGGTTCGGCTGATGGTGTCGGGCGAGAGCGAGGAACGGGCAATGAACGAGCATACATACAAGAAATTCGATGAAGAGCTGGCCGCCCTCAAAACCAGGCTTGCGCACATGGGCGGCCTCGCCGAGGAGCAGCTTGCCCGCGCGGTCGAGGCATTGGTGAAACACGACCTGGAAGCCGCCGACGACATCATCCGGACCGACGACAAGATCGATGCGCTTGAGCTCGAGATTGAGGAAAGCGCCATACTGACCATCGCCAAGCGCCAGCCCATGGCGCTCGACCTGCGCGAGATCATGGTTTCGATAAGGATCGCTTCCGACTTGGAACGCATCGGCGATCTCGCCAAGAACATCGCCAAGCGGACCCACGCGATTCCTGAAGACTATCCGCCCCGCATCATGAACGGTCTTGCCCGCATGGGCCGGCTGGCGCTCGGCCAGCTCAAGGATGTCCTCGATGCTTTTGCCCAAAAGAACGAGGCCAAGGCGCTGGACGTGTGGCGCAGCGACGAGGAGATCGATGCCCTCTACAATTCCATCTTCCGCGAGCTGCTCACCTATATGATGGAGGATCCCCGCACAATCGGTCTCTGCACCCATCTTCTCTTCGGCGCGAAGAATATCGAGCGGATCGGCGATCATGCGACCAACATCGCCGAGAACGTCTACTACCTCGTCCATGGCAAGGCGCTGAAGGACGAACGTCCCAAGAAGGATAAGACCAGCACAACCCCCTTCACCGATCTTGGGACTTGAGTCGCCATCATGTCCGCATCGATCCTGATCGTCGAGGACGAAGAGCCGATCAAGGTCCTGCTCACCTATAATTTCGAGGCGGCAGGCTATCGTGTGCGCGCCACCTCCGCGGGCGAGGAGGTCGGCCCCATGATTGCTGATGAGCGGCCCAATCTCATTATTCTCGACTGGATGCTGCCGGGCATTTCCGGGATAGAGGTGTGCCGCCTGCTGCGTGCAAAACCTGAGACCCGCGACATTCCAATCCTCATGCTCACCGCGCGCGGCGAGGAGGCCGAGCGGGTGCGCGGCCTGGCAATCGGGGCCGATGATTATGTGGTGAAGCCGTTTTCGGTCCCGGAATTATTGGCCCGCACCAAAAGCATTCTGCGCCGCGTTGATCCAGATGCCGTGGCCGAGGTCCTGGCCGCTGGCGATCTGACGCTCGACCGCAAGATGCGGCGCGTCACCCGCGGCGGGCGCGACATCGATCTGTCGCCAACCGAATTCCGCCTCTTGGAGCATCTCTTGCAGTCTCCCGGCCGGGTCTATAGCCGCGCGCAGCTCCTCGATGCCGTCTGGGGCCGGGACATCTACGTCGATGAGCGTACCGTCGATGTCCATGTCGGCCGGCTTCGCAAGGCGATCACCCGTGGTCGTGAAAGCGATCCGATACGTACGGTCCGTGGTCTTGGCTATTCTTTCGATGAGCGTTTTTCAGCGCCCTGACCCTGCTTGGGCGAAAGGTGCCGGGGAGCGGCCAAACACGCCAGTGAGAGGGGCGGATCGTTGACGGGCTTGCCACTCCCCGGTTCGAACCCCAATGCCGGGACGGCCGTTGGGGGAAATTGCTGTCTGTCAGACATCCTGGCAAAGCGGCCGGCTGCACGGCGCGGCCGTCATTCCAGCCGACAGCCAGAACTGATTTTTTTCCACGACGGTGACATTGGCCGGATAGGTCGGCGCGATCTGCGCATGCGGCCCATAGGCGCCGGCTGCGAGCAACGCCAGGGTAAGAGCGGCTATGGCGAGCGATTTCGGCATTCCTGTCCAGCCCATCCGGTCAATCCCGGTGTTCCCGGACCTTGCCTCACACTCGCCTAACCCATCCTGAACACATTGTTCATCTGCCGTTTAACTTTGCGGCTTTTCTGTGAAACGAAAAAGGGCCGCAAACGAGCGGCCCCTTTCTGGCGTGAATGCCGCAATCAGCTGGCGACTCGGTGACGCCGGCGGTCCTGCAGCGGCTGATAGGCGATGCGGGCATGGTAATCGCAATAAGGCCCCCCGCTCGCCTTTGGCGCATGGCCGCAGAAGCAGAAATCTTCCGCGCTCGGATCGCCCACCGGCCATTTGCAGGTGCGGTCCGACAGCATGAGTATGTTGACCCGCTCGCCTTGAGGAATGTCGACGAGGCGAATGGGTTCGGGCTCTGGCTGCGGCCTAACGACGGGCTGTGGCCGGTGCATCGGCTTGAGTGCTGTGGCGCCGTCGATCTGGAGAAGCGGGCGTCCCGGATGAGATGGTTCCCGCGTCCTGCGTGGTCTTGGGCAGGCGGCTCTCTGTGGTGTGACCCGGCCGGAAAGACCGAGCCGGTGAACCTTTCCGATGACCGCATTGCGGGTCACGCCATAGCCGAGCCGCCCGGCGATCTGGCTCGCGCTCAATCCTTCGTTCCAATATTTTTTGAGCAGTTCGACCCGGTCTTCCGTCCAGGATGGTTTGTCGTTGATCGTGGGGTGAGTTGCGTCCTGAAGTGTTATCACTCTGAATCCCT